>MWBQ01000218.1 GCA_002069605.1 Candidatus Atribacteria bacterium ADurb.Bin276 | reverse complement strand
GTCTTTTTCTGAGAAAGCTTCACTCCAGATAAAGGTATCAACACCAAATTTGAACATTGTAAAGCAACCTCCTTTAGCCGCATCAAGGACATTTTTTAATTATTGTACCATTAAATATAAAAGAATTAGGGAATAAATGTAAGCTATTGATACCAAAAATTAAAGGAGCTTCATTACCAAGATTAAATTTTTGTATAATAAATAGAACCATGAATTTACCAGGAAAGTGATCTATCATTAACCAGTGGAAAAATTTCATTGGTAAAAGTTACCTTTTTTATTTATTGGAGGGGATGAAAAATGGGATATTGGGCGGTGGTAGAAAAAAGAGAGAATGGATTTTGGGCTTTTTTCCCTGATATTGTTGAAGTCGAGGTTCGATCAAAAACTATAGAAGAAATAAAAGTTCTTCTCAAAGAATCATTAGCCGAACGCCTACAATTCTTAAACCAAACCGATAAACCTCAGCCAGTTGCACGTTTTAATCCGACTGTTCAAACTACCAATCCTAAAAAAATTTCACCCAATGTTTTTGAGTTTTTATACATCAAAACCGAATAATTTCTCTTAATTTATTTCTTACTTTTTAAACCAACTAATTCAATAAGAGCAGTGGAAGCGGTTTGAGGTCCATTCATTTCTTGACCGGGAATTCCTAATCGGGTTCGAATTTGGCCGATGAAGATATTGGCTTTAAAAAATTCAGAAAAATAACGTTGGGCAATTTTTTCATGGAGATCAAAATATTGTATAGGCCCAAAAATATTTGCGAAATAAGAATTCACAATTCCTACTGAAGTGGTGGTTCCTTTTGACATTGCCTTCCCTTCCTGGAATACTTCCAAAGCTTTTTCAATGTCTGGAAAGCGTTCTATAACTGGATGAAACTCATCAATTTCTTCGTGGTTATTCGCATAGAAAATATAATCGATTGGGAATCCCTTTAAAATACAATCTACAGTTGTTACTGGTAAAATAACTCGGGCGTTGGTTTTTTGAGGACTCATGATGATAGCCCGATCAATTTGCTCAAACGCATAGCCTTTTTCTAAGTCATCAAGTCGAACAAAGGCACCAATCTCGGTCCCATAACAAAGAATTTGATGATTTGTTTCGTCAATCTCAAATGATCCCATATCATCAGCAATAATTTTTAGATCAGCAATATATCCATTACCCATGATTCGGAGAGCTTCCAGGGTTTCTGATTTACCCGTAGCCGTATCTCCAATAATAGCAATTGTAAAGACCGATTTATCCAAATTGGTGATACGGAAAGCCGCACCATGGAAAGGCAAGATTCCTTTTTTCATCATGACAACATTATGGAGGGTAAGAACCATCTTTTTAAGATAGCCAAAATACCCGTATTGGTCATTTCCAGGAACGAAGCCGATCAGAATCTGATTCGGTTCATCATCAAAAAAGACTGTTTCAGAATTGATATCAGTAGGGAACATTGCAGGATCAACCCCGTATAGGTAAATGGCATCTGGTCCTTCTTTGATTTGGTCGTCATCGGCTAGTTCAAAAAGATTGGCCAAAGAGCAACCCAAACCCATAAAACCTTCTTCAAAATAGATAAAGATAACCAATTTCCCAACTTGAGCCGGGTAACAAAGCCATTTTTTTTCATCGATCATAATATTGGATAACAGGTTTTGAGTAACTTTTTGGAAATGCCCGGTTCGCTTATTCATTGGGGGATCGAGGAGCAAGGGAGGTTGTATCATTAGTTGCCGAATAAAAGGGATCGAAAGGAGTTCCCTGTATTCTTCGGAAGGAGGATTCCAAATTTTTGGGACCGCAATAATTCCGGCTTGGCAGCCGGCGTCAACTTGACGATAAACTCGTGGATGAGTACCAGTGATGTTCTCACATATATCACGATATCCAGCACGAACTAAGTGGGAAAGACGTTCAACTGTCATGTTAAAAGTTCGATATGGCTTTTGGTCATGGGAATAGATTCCCGATTCAGAATGACAAATCATATATCTTTCATAGCGTCGCCAGAAATTATAGAGCTTTTCCACAAATTCATGGAGTAAATTTTTCTTATCTAAAAAGTAACTATAATCAGGAAGTATTTTAACCACCTCTTCGAGAGATGATGTAGTTAAAATACGCAGTAGGGATAGTATTTTTGAACGATAGGAAAGCTCAGCTTCTGGAGGAAACAAAGAATCACTCAACAAGGAATTGTGCTTTTTTAGATGGTCCATGAAGGCGTGAACTATTCTTTCGAAAATCGGGCTATTAGTTAATTCTTGGATGTTTCCACAAATTTCTCCTTCAGTATGGATGATCACTTCTTTCTTCCTAAGGGTGAAGCTTTTCATTTTACTGCTCCTTTTTTTAAAATAAAAAAGGACTGGAGTTATAGCTTAACCCCAGCCCTTTCCAAATCGTCATTAATACTCTTTGGCTTCCGGCTGTATCATTCTTTATGTGAAACACCAATACTCTTAATGTTCCACCGATTTAAGTGGTTATTTTACTCATTCTGATAATGACTGTCAATGTTTATGAAAAAAAAGGAAAATAACGAGGAGGTGCAAAAATTAATATTTTTAATTTTCTTGAAAAAGGGAAAAGTTGAATTGGTAAAAAATTAGACTCAGGTTGTGGGGATTTACAGGAGGAGATATAAATTCACCAAGTTAATTTTAAAACAGATCATTCAGTGGTTCATTTAAGGTAAAGATTATCAACCGCTCACCAGTACGGGTGCTAATATCGGTATGTAAGCTCACTACTTTTCGATTCAGGATATTTTCAATAATAGCTTCCAAAAGTGGTCTCCCTTTTTCTAAAAGCTCAATGCGGACCCGTTTTATTAAATCGCGGTTGTCCTTACTCCCGCCCGAAGCTAATTGTGTTTCAGCTTTGGTGAGCACACCTTTCAAACGTATAAAAACGATATCATCAAAAAGATAGGTCTTTATATCAACCGGACCTCTTCCCATGTATTCTTTTTCAAACTGGACAAGAGTCGAGCTTATTTGAATTTCCAAATCGCTTCTATTTTTTTTCATCCTGAATTCCATCTTAAAGGTATATTAGGAAATAAGACTAATGATAATTCAAACGAATGTAAAATTATCCAATAACTTCTTAATTTTTAGAAATTGAACTGAATGGCCGGCAACAAATAAGTTAATTGAAAGAAAAGACTTATTTTAAAATAAATCAAACCGAGGATTTTACTTTAAAAAAAATGGTGCGCGATGCTGGGTTCGAACCAGCGACTTCCACCGTGTGAGGATGGCACTCTACCGCTGAGTTAATCGCGCATCTGGTGCCGAAGGGGGGATTTGAACCCCCACGAGCGTTAAACTCACTGGAACCTGAATCCAGCGCGTCTGCCAAGTTCCGCCACTTCGGCGAAGGGCAAAATATAAAATAGCGTATTTCATAAGCCTTGTCAAGAACTGAAAAAGATGATAAAAATTTGAGAAACAATCCAATTTATTTTATTTGAAAGTAAAAGTCAAAATGAAATTGATAAAAATAAGAAGAGAATATAGAATAGTAAAAAGAATATTTTTTTGATTTTACTTTGAAAACGATTTCAAAAACTTAAAGGAGTATTTATAGTGGAGAAAGAATATGGATAAGACAATCAATAATGGCGACAGTATTTTACAGTTTGAAAATGTAACTAAACGCTTTCCAGGTGTATTGGCTCTTGACAGTGTTAGTTTCGATGTATTAAAGGGAGAAGTTCATGCTTTAGTTGGAGAAAATGGGGCGGGGAAGTCAACTTTAATAAAAATTGTTACCGGTGTTTACCAAAAAACATCCGGAAGTATTCTTTTTCAGGGGAAACTAATTGATTACCAAAATCCTCATGAAGCACTTCGAAATGGAATTGCAGCTATTTATCAAGAATTGAATTTAATACCTGCCTTGACGGTCGCTGAGAACATCTTTATGGGTCACCACATTCGCAACGAGCGAGGATTTATTGATTGGAAAAAGATGAGAGAAGAAGCCCAAAAGCTCATTGATTTTCTTGAAGTGGATGTTGAGATTGATGCTAAAGTTGGAACTTTAGGTGTGGCTAAAAAACAGGTGGTTGAGATTGCAAAAGCACTTTCTCTCAACGCTCAAATATTAATAATGGATGAGCCAACGGCAGCATTGGCTAAAAAAGAAATTGAAACACTATTTCGCATTATCAAGTTCCTGAAATCGAAGGGAGTAACCATAATTTATATTTCCCACCATCTCGACGAAATATTTGCTATCTCCGATCGAGTGACAGTTTTAAGAGATGGAAAGCATGTTGCAACCAATAATACTGCTACGTTAACGATTGATGATTTGATAAAAATGATGGTGGGCCGGAAGTTAGTTGAACAATTCCCCCATATGGATCATCAGGCTAAGGATGAGGTTTTACGAGTAGAGAATTTAAAACGAAAAGGAGTGTTGCACAATATTAATTTTTCCCTCAAAAAAGGACAAATCGTAGGAATTGCTGGAATGGTTGGTTCGGGCCGGACTGAACTCTTGCGTGCCATATATGGCTTAGATCCTTTAGATGGTGGAAAGATTTTTGTGAAAGGAGATGAAGTTAACATTCAGTCTCCCTATGATGCCATTAATTTGGGTATTGCACTTCTTCCTGAAGAAAGAAAAACCCAAGGTTTGGTATTGTTATTATCGGTCACGGATAACATTGGATTGCCTTCTTTAACCAAGATATCCAATCGCGGTTTTATTGATGATACGAAGCTCAATCATATCACTTCTGAAATGGTACAAATGATGAATATTAAAACTCCTTCCTTTCATCAAAAAACCATGTTTCTTTCCGGGGGGAATCAACAAAAAGTGGTATTGGGTAAATGGTTTGCTCGGGAATGCGATATTTACCTATTTGATGAACCAACCCGGGGTATTGATGTTGGAGCTAAGATTGAAATTTATCACTTAATGAACAAACTTATTGAACGAGGGGCTGCAATCTTGATGGTTTCTTCAGAATTACCAGAAATTTTAGGGATGAGCGATCAGGTATTGGTTATGAAAGAAGGGAAGGTCACTGGGACTTTAACCCGCCAAAATGCGAACCAAGAAGAAGTTTTAAAACTGGCAATAGGAGGGGGGCATTTAAATGGACGCTCTGACTGAAGATAAAAATCAGGGATTAGTTGAACGTTTTTTTATTTTTTGGGATAAGATTGGGATCCTCTTAGTGTTTATTGTGGTCTGTGTAATTTTTGGAATTCTTAATCCAGTGTTTTTTAATCCCCTCAATATCATCAATGTTATTCGACAGGTTTCAATCATCGGTGTTATGGCAGTTGGCATGACATTAGTTATTTTATTGGGCCTCATTGATCTATCGGTGGGTTCTATTGTTGCTTTTGCCGGGATTATTGCTGCCGGCTTTCAAGTAAAATGGGGCGGAAGTTTATTTCTTAGCTTAGTTATTCCTTTACTTGTAGGAGCTGGTATTGGGTATTTTAATGGATATGTTTCCACTAAAGGTGGAATACATCCCTTTATTGTTACTTTGGGGTCAATGAGTATTTTCCGTGGGGCAACACTACTCATCGCTCAGGGGAAACCAATTTCTGGGATGAGTCCCGCTTTCCGTTTTATTGGAGCTGGGATGATTGGTCCTATTCCTTTCCCGGTCATTCTTTTTTTAGGATGTGTTATCATTTTTGGCATTATGCTTAAGAGAACGGTTTTCGGCCGTTATATTTACGCAATCGGAGGGAATCAAGAGGCAGCTTTGCTTTCGGGTATTATGGTTGATCGAGTAAAAATTCTCACCTATACCATTCTTGGCACCCTCTCAGGGTTAAGTGCGCTTATCCTCACGTCGAGGCTCAATTCTGGAGAACTGGTAGCAGGGCAGGGTTATGAATTAGATGTTATTGCCTCAGTGGTTATCGGTGGAACGAGTATGATGGGTGGCGAAGGGGGAGTTTATGGTACCCTAATTGGAGCATTGCTCATTGGAGTTATTTCTAACGGTTTAAACTTATTAGGAGTCCAACCCTATTGGCAGATGATGGTCAAGGGAACAATTATTATTCTTGCGGTCCTTATGGATAGAATGAAACGCCGTTTCCGGACTGTTTAATCAATAAACTTTCAAAACCGATGCACTTTTTTAACAACTATGAAAGGAGATAAATTTTCGGTACCAGTTTAGTAATTAAGTGGGGGTGATAAAAAAAGAAAAGTTAGGTTTTTTATTTTTTAAAAAAACTAAGAGGAGGATAAAAATGAAAAAAATTGGATTATTGTTCATTGTAGCAATCTTGGCTTTTAGTTGTTTGTTTGGAACTTTAGCTTTTGCTCAAGAATATACCATCGGGCTTTCATTCCCATCTCTTTCCTTTGCCTGGTTTGCTTTTCTCGAGCAAGCAGTGAAAGATAAGGCCAGCCAATTGGGAGTGAATGTTGTATCATTGGAAGCCAACGATGAAGTTTCAAAACAAATATCAATCATTGAAGATATGGTTATTAAAAAAGTGAATGGAGTATTATTGGTTCCAATCGAAGTCGAAGCAGTTGTTCCTGGTGTTGAAGCACTCAATAAAGCTAATATTCCCGTGGTGACCGTGGATCGCAGATTGAAAGAGGGAGTTCCTGTACAGGTTCTTGCCCATGTGGGCGCAGACAACTATACTGGTGGAAAGAAAGCCGCCGAATTTATTGTTGCCGAATTGAATAAAAAATTTGGCGAATCCAAAGGAACCGTGATTGAGCTTTATGGTACTCCAGGTGCTGGTCCGGCAATTGATCGTAGTTCTGGATTCCAGGATGTTATGAAGCAATATCCAAATATAACAGTAAAGACTCAAACTGCTAATTTCCGTCGAGATGATGGCATGCAAGTTATGGAAGATTTTATTATGAGCAGTCCGGAAATTGATGCAGTATTTGGAGCAAACGATGAAATGATTCTCGGCGCTCTTGAAGCTTTACAAGCCAGTGCCAAATTCAACGTCCAAGAAGTGGTTACGATTGGATTCGACGCACTAACCGATGCACTGAAATCTATTAGTGATGGAATTCTTGATGCAACCATTGAGCAATTTCCTGGGAAACAAGCGGCAACCGGTTTTGAAATTCTTTATAATTTCGTAAAAGATGGTAAAACCCCGGAAGATTCGGTTATTTTAATTGAACCAGCCGTAATCACTAAAGATAATCTTGATCAAGCAGAAAAAAGCTTTTAGATGAAGCATTTCCTCATAGGGGAGCTGTAAAACTTATGGCCTCCCCTATGAGGAGAGGGTTTATATAATTAAATAATTGAAATGTAAAACCAATTTCTAATAAGAAAGTCAAAAATTAGGTCATCTTCTATGTCATCGATGAAAGATGTAGCAAAAATTGCTGGAGTTTCGGTTTCAACTGTTTCCAGGGTTATTAATAAAAGCATTCCGGTAAACAATGAAACTCGCTTGAGAGTGGAAAAGGCGATTCGCAAGCTCCACTACAAACCAAACCTTCTTGCTAAGGGTCTTCGTATGCGGAGTGGAGGTATCATTGGTTTGGTCGTTCCTGAAATTATCCATCAAACTTTTGTCAATTTTATTCATTATGTAGAGGAACAAATTGTTGATCACGGATTCGATTTGATTTTAGGAAATACTCAAGAAGATCCAGAAAAAGAAGAGCGGTTTATTGATAGTTTGATTCGAAGAAATGTCGATGGAATTATTTTTTCTCGAGTTTCTGATCAGAGCCGGGTTTTTAATATTCTTGAGAAAACCAATATTCCGGTTGTGGTTGTTGATCGTTTTTTAGAAAAGGAAGATATTCCCAGTATTGTTCTGAATAACTATCAAGCCGGGATTTTGGCTGGTTCTCATTTGATCAGTTTAAACCATAAAAAAATTGCTTGTATTACTGGTCCATTAAATATTGCTCTTTGTCGAGAGCGATTAAAAGGCTTTAAAACTATTCTTTCTGAAAATGGAGTTCTTTTACCCCCGGATTTTATCTATGAAGGGGACTTCAAATTTGAATCGGGGATTTACGCTATTAAGAAATTTTTAAATGATGATATTAAAGTTACGGCAATTTGGGCACAAAATGATATGATGGCAATTGGAGCCCTCAAAGAGCTCAACCAAAATCACATCCGTGTACCTGAAGATATTTCCTTAATTGGGATGGATAATATCAGCTCTTCGGAAATGGTTACTCCATCGCTAACCACCATTATCCAACCATTTCAGGAAATGTGTCAAAGGGCAGTTCAAATTATCTTGAATCATATACACAAGAAAGAAATTACTCTCAATCGGATTGTTTTGGAACCAAGCTTAATAATCCGTGAATCAACTCGTCCTTTCAAATAATTATAATAGGTGGGCTGCGATCAGTTAATGAGGATTAAATTGGGGAAAAATGATTATCCCCATGGAATAAGGATATGATTTTATGGTAAATATTTTGATGATAATCAAAAAAAGGAAACCATAGAAAAGAGGGAATGTTATGACGAATTCATCAAAAGTTGTAGAAAAAGCTTTGGAGCAAGGGAAGGGAATCTTTCGATTATTTCCCAATTGGGTTCCTCGCTCATTTTGTATTCCAGGTAAGCGTTTAAAACTTCACCCTGATGATTACTATGCTTTTGGAGCTCATCGAGGCGGTATTGACGAACGTTGGTTTGCTTCGACAACCAAAGCAGATAATGGACCAGAAACGCTTCCGGATGAGGGTTTAAGCTATATTTATTTTAAAGATGGACGTAAAGAAGAAAAAGTTCTTCTTAAAGAAGCAATTGATATCATGGGGAATGATATCTTAGGGACCGATGTTATGAAGAAATATGGTGGCTGGTTAATGTTTAGTAAGTTTTTTGATAATATGGAACCCCTCCCTCATCATCTTCATCATGATGATGAGGCAGCCGCTAATGTTGGAGCGATGGGGAAACCAGAGTCATACTATTTTCCAGCCCAGCTGAATAACCACGGTGGCTGGTTCCCTTATACTTTTTTCGGTCTTAATCCTGGAACCACTAAAGATGATATAAGGAAATGTTTAGAAAATTGGAATAAAGGTGATAATGGAATTTTGTATTTGTCTCGGGCATATAAACTTAAACCTGGAACTGGGTGGGATGTCCCCCCTGGTGTTCTTCATGCGCCTGGCTCTTTGTTAACCTATGAACCCCAGAGAAGTTCGGATGTTTTTGCTATGTTCCAATCATTGGTATGGGACGTTCCAACACCCTGGGAGTTATTGACAAAAAATGTTCCCGAAGAGCATAAGAATGATCTTGATTATATCGTTAGCTTGATAAATTGGGATTTGAATGTTGATCCAGATTTTTATCAAAACCGATTTGCCGAACCCAAGCTAGTCAAACCAGTGGAAGAAATGAAATCTGAAGGTTATGAGGAATATTGGATATCTTATAAATCCAGCGATTTCTCAGCTAAAGAGTTAAGAGTGTTTCCCGGAAAAACGGTTACCATCAAAGATGAAGGGGCTTATGGTTTAATTACTATTGAGGGTCATGGTCAGTTTGGATCGTTATCTATCGATGCTCCAAGCTTAATTCGTTTTGGAGAAATGACCAGCGACGAATTGTTTGTAACCCAAAAGGCTGCCCGGGAAGGAATAACCATTACCAATCAAAGTGAAAATGGTATGCTGGTAATACTAAAACACTTTGGGCCGGAATTGTAAGGTTGGTATCAATTTTTAAAAAAGAGCGGGATTTTTTATTGAACCCGCTCTTTTTTAAAAAATATAGATTTGAGCTAAATGATTTCCCATTGAATACCAAGAAACTCACAAACCATTTTGAGCTCTTCAACATAATGACCATATACTCCATGGATGTGGTTGCAGGGAAACTTTTCAATAAAACGCTCAATACTCGTATCAAGTTTACAAAATGCATGAGGCCATTCAGCTTGAGTTCGAGCCATGATTTCTTGGTTGGTTTTTTTATCAAACTGGAGAAACTCCCCAGTTAAAATGGCCATCCAGTAATTTCCATTTTTTCTTCCTAATCGAGCCAGGGTGACTTTTCCTGGATGGGCAAGATGGTGAACCGCAGCACCACCAGCTTGGAAATAGAAACTTTCAGGAAGCAATGAAACTCGAGGAAGATTATCGCGATAATCGAAGCTGGCTCCAGCAAAGTAGGTGGCGTGCTCACCAGAGTTACACAAGTCCAGAATTTTATAATCATCATGCCAATGACGAACATCGGCAAATAGAACCGGGGTTTTGGCCAATTTTTTAAAGATCTCCATGGTTAAAGCTGCGTCCATATCTGCTTCGGTAGAGCATACTATAGGTTCTTTGGGTCCATCGAAATCATAGGGGTCATTCATAAAAGCTTCAGCGACATCCATAGTACAAAAATTATTAGTGAGCTCAGGTTGACCCTTGATTCCACAAAAATCTAAATGCATTTCTTGACATAATTCTTTAACTGCATAATAGGAAGCGATTTGCTTTTTTAAAATTTCTGGGGTTAATTGTTTCCCATCATATTGAATCGAGCCGATATTTTTTTCACACCATTGGAAGGCTTGTTCAATTTTTTTCGGGTTTTGAGCCAGCAAGAATTCTGAACGCCGAACTATTTCCCATTGATCGATATGTTCGGTATCAATTCCGAATACTTTCATCCAAGAATCGGTTCCGGAGGTAGCAGTATACATTCCCATTGGACGTCCTCCAAAACACCCAAAGGTTTCACCACGAATTTGTTTTAAACAGGTAGCAGCTTTAATAAAACAGTTTACCTTTTTAAAGGTTGATTCCTGGTTTAAATCACCTGAAACCCGGGTATAAGGAATGCCAACATTGTCCAATGCACCAGAGCTGGCCATCATACCGACTAAACCTGGATATCCAGGATTAATATTTGATAGGCAGAGAAAGGGACCAGGAGCAAACTGAGCTGCTAAAACGGTAAAATGAGGCCAAGCCCAAATGGCATAATTAAAAATTGTACAATCAACTCCAGCAAGCTGCATTTTTTTCCCGGCTGAAACTGCCAGCTGATTGGTCCAAGGAGGCTCATCGGCAATAATGACTTCATGGCCTTCTTGTTGAAGTTTTTTTACCAAGTTCTCCTGGAATTTTAAATTCATTGCTAATAATTCCTGGTGAACATGAGGGCGACCATCGGAAAAAGTAATGACACCAATTTTACTCATAACTATTCCTCCTTTATTCAAGATGTAAAAAGCAACCGATTTCATCAATATTATCGCTTTTACCTCCTAAATGTCAAATTTCAAACTCTTATAATAAAAAAAGGTTTTTAATAAAATTCTCTATCACAAGGTTAAAATGCCTTTTTTAAAGAGTTAAATCTCAAATATTTTTAAATGATATATATATAATTGAACCACGGTTTAGAAGGCGTTTTGGACTTGTTGACAATTAATGCAGGGCAATGATAAGATGAAATCGGTTACAATTTTTAGAAAGGTGGTGATAGGAGTTTTATTCAGAGATTGGTCTTTAAAAGGTTAGGAAAGATTTATAATTTGTATAAGGGAGGGAAAAACCTTGAAGAGGTTACTTTTTGTGGGGATGGTTTTACTTTTGGTTTTGTCGACCAGTACAGTATTCGGTTTTGAATTAGGACGATTTGATGGGACGACGATTAAGGCTTGTTTTATTGGTGGGGGAGACTACGAAAAAATTTACGAGAAATTTATCCCTGAGTTTGAAGAATTAACCGGCGCCAAAGTTGAAATTGTCTATAAAGGGAACGGTTTTGACATTGATAAAAAGATGAAAATTGATTTTGCCGCTGGTACTGTTGACTATGACGTTTGCTGGGATCATACCAGCTTCTTTTCACAATACCTGGATTTCTTGGAACCTTTAGAGGGCTACTTTACCCAAGAAGAACTCAGCGATTTTTCTCAGAAAGTCCTCCAATACTGCCAAAAAGATGGACACATCTGGCAAATTCCGCGACATGGTGATGTTAGTACCCTTCATTACCGGACGGATTTGTTAAACGATCCGGAAAATAAGAAAGCATTTCAAGAAAAATATGGCAAAGAATTAAAAGTCCCCGAAACTTGGGATGAATTCAAAGAAATTGCACTCTTCCTCTCCAAACCTCCTGAAATCTATGGGACTCAGTTTGCCGGGAAGGAAGAGGCTTTATCCGGTCGCTTTTGGGATATTTTAATGTCTCATGGCGGGAAGATTATCGATGAAAATTATAAACCTGCTTTTAATAGCCCAGAAGGTATCAAAGTTGCAACCATGCTTCGAGATCTTTATCAAGCGGGAGCCATGCCGCCTGGTATGGTTAACTTTTTGTGGGATGATGTTGCTGGTACATTTGCCAATGGAAATATCGCTATGTACACTGAATGGTATGGCTGGTATTCTTATTTTCAAAATCCCGAAGCTTCTAAGGTGGCAGGGAAGTTCGATATTAGTCGTCAACCGAAAGGTGATGCTGGTATCCACGGTGGTTGGGCAGGAGCCCATTGCTTTTCAGTAACTAAATCAAGTAAAAACAAAGAGGCAGCGGTTGCCTTTATAAAGTTTATCACCAGTTATGAACCACAGTTATTCGAAGCCCAGATTGGATATATTCCAGTTCGAAACTCAGTTTTTGAAACTCTTATTCAAGAAGCAGAAAAATCAACCGATCCACTCATTAAGAAACGTTTTGAGATAATGCAGATTCAGATTAACGAAGACTTCACACCTCCTCCGATTGTTGCTGAATGGATTCCCATCTCAAATGTCTTATATCCCAAGCTCCAAGCCATTATGTTGGGTGATGTAGAAGTTGAAGAGGGTCTTAATCAAGCTGCAAAAGAAGTTGAATTGATTATGGAAGAAGCCGGCTACTATGACTAATTTATAAAAACGGGGGGGGTACCCCCCGTTTTTAGTTTTTAAAGGGGGTGTCCGGCTTTAATGAATCAGGAAATGAACCTTAGGTTAAAAAAAGATTTAAAAAAATCATCAAAAAACGACCGTTATTTATCTTGGTTTATGATAATTCCAGCTCTTGCCGTTGTTGCTGTGTTAATTGTTGTCCCCATGATATATTCCTTTTCTTTAAGTTTAACCAATATGAATTTATTAAAACCAGCGTCGACTCAGTTTATTGGTTTTCGAAACTATATCCGACTTTTTCAGGACGAAATATTTTGGCGAGCTTTTTGGAATACTATTCTATTCATGACTTTAGCGGTTAATGTTGAATTTATTTTGGGACTTTTTATTGCTCAACTGATGTTTAAAGTAACCCGGGGACAAGGAGTCATTCGTACTGCTATTATGGCTCCCATGATGTTTGCCCCAGTTTTGGTCGGATTTCAATTTAAGTGGTTTTTTAATGATCAAGTAGGTTTAGTCAATAATCTTTTGTATTCACTGACTGGAGACTATCAAATTATTCCCTGGCTCATTCATTATCCAATGAATCTGTTGGCTATTCTCATTGCTGAAATTTGGATGAGCACCCCATTTATGGTTATTATTTTTCTAGCTGGATTAGTGAGCTTACCAACTGAGCCTTTCGAGGCGGCTTCGGTAGATGGAGCAAGTGGTTGGCAGCAGTTCCGCTATATAACCCTTCCTTTGATAAGCCCATTTATCTATATTGCCATGGTTATTCGCTCCCTCGATCTTGGGAGGGCTTATGATTTGGTCCGAATTATGACCGGAGGTGGACCAGCCAATCGATCGGAAATGATTTGGACCTATACCCATCGTTTAGCCATAACCAACAATAGATTTGGAATGGGAACTGCGATGTCTTTTATTACGGTAGCTGTTTCGTTTGCTTTCGTTATCTACTTATTCAGACAATTATCAAAAAGCCTTCAGGAGGTCTATTAATGTTGGATCGCCAAGGAATCAATATTCGTCCAGTTTCAAAAAGACAAAGGAAAATAAAGCAGGAATTTTATAATCTTTTAGTATATTTTCTCGTATTGATTTTTTTTCTTCCGGTATTATGGATTATTATGACTGCTATGCGACCTGAAGTTGAGGTGAATGCTCGGCCACCGGTCTATATTCCTTCTCGTTTAAGTATTGAGACTTTTGCTCAGTTATTAGGGGCAAGTCATACTGAAAAGTCAATTCCCTTTTATAGTTATCTCAAAAACTCTCTCTTGACTTCAATTTTTAGCACGTTTTTAGCCTTGGTAACAGGAACTTTTGCTGGGTATAGTTTTGCTCGTTTTCGATTTAAGGGTGGGAATCAACTTTTTATAGGTATGATGTTAGCCCGCTCAATACCAGGTATTTCGGTGAGCTTACCTTTGTTTGTAATTTTTGCTCGTACGGGTTTGTTGGATCGAATTTCAGGCCTTATTCTTGTTTATACAGCCATGACCATTCCTTTTACAACTTGGTTGATGCAGGGATTTTTTAAAGATATTCCTTCCACGCTCGATGAAGCAGCGCAGATAGATGGATGTTCTCGTTGGCAAGCCTTCCTGCGTATTGACCTTCCTCTTGCTCTTCCTGGACTGGCCGCCAGTGGAATATTTGCTTTTTTAACTTCCTGGAATGAATTCCAAATTGCCAGTGTTATTACCCGAACACCACTCTCTAAAACTTTTCCAGTTGGCTTATATGATTTTACTCAGGAGTTTACCATTGATTGGAGAGGAATGTGTGCCATGTCGGTGATTATGCTGATCCCAGCCATCTTTTTTGTATTGCTTACCCAGAAACAACTCATCAAAGGATTAACTTTTGGAGCAATTAAATAATAGGTCAAACTTTTTTTGTTTATTCGGGATTGTTTGCGCATTCCCCCTCATCTTAAACCTCTCTCATTCTTCTTCTCTTGCGGATGAGAGAGGTTAATAACAAATAGGCAATAAGGCGAACTAGAGAGCAGACAAAATAATGAAGACCAAAAAGATGAGACCTTCCTACAGGGAAATCATCACTCAGGAGACACCTTTGGTGCCAGGTGAGGCTTTTACCGTCTCAAAAAGTTGAGCCGTTGGATAATATTACGTCATTAAGGCACCATATCTATCGTTGAGCTTCTTGAAAGGACGACTCAAAGTTCCTACTCCCTTGTTGGGAAAAGGTAAAGATGAGGGCGAAAATTTCTCATTACTGCCTTAATAGGAAAGAAAATTTTAAGGAGGACAAAAAATGAAGAAGGCTGAGGAGAAAATAAAGAGGGTTGTGACTGCATTAAAATTAAGAGAAGAACCCGATCGGGTCCCATTGTGTGATTTTTACTGGTCGAGCTTTTACCAAAATTGGCTCCAAGAATTTGATTTACCACCTGATACCGATATTTATAAATATTACGATTTAGATCTAAAAGTCATCTCTCCAAATATGGATCCGAAGGTAGAGAGTTGTAAAGTTATTGAGCAAAACTCTGAATACGTTCTTTTTAAAAGTGGTTTTGGATGTGTGGTTAAAAAAGTATTTAATTATCCCATGCCAATGTTTATAGATTTTGAAGTGAAAAACGTTCAAGATTTTGCTAAGTATGTTTTTGAGGATCCGAGAGATGAAAGACGTTATTTTGAAAAACGCTGTGACATTATCAATTGTGGTGACTCGTTTGGTCAATTGAATAGTTATATGGAAGCAGTCGAAGCGAATTGGAATGAATTCTGTTTATTTGGCTCCATTTGTGAGCCCTACGAAACGATGTGGCGTATTAGGGGAACCGAAGGATTACTGATGGATCTTGCCTTGTTTCCGGAAAAAGTTAAAGAATTTGCCAATCGTTGCACCGATTTTATGTTAGGAATTGCCGAACGTCAAATTGAGTTGACACGCCCTCAAGGAATGTTTATATGGGGTGATGTTGCTTACGATAAAGGGATGTTCATTTCCCCTTCTCTTTGGAGGGAAATATTTTTTCCCTGTGTTAAAAGATTATGCGATTATATCCATTCTCAAGGGGTTATAACAGTATATCATGGTTGTGGGAAAAGCCTGGCTATTTTTGAAGATTTGATTGAAACCGGGGTTGATGTTTATAATCCTTTAGAAGCGAAGGCAGGAATGGATCCAGTTGAGCTGAAACAAAAATATGGAGACAGAATTGCCTTTTATGGTGGGTTGGATACTCGGTTACTTGGAGAAGGCAATTGGGAGGATATTGAGAAGGAAGTTCTTTATAAATTAAATGCGGCCAAAGGTGGAGGATATTTGCCGGCCTCAGATCATTCAGTAGCAGGAAACGTGAACCCCCGATGGTATGATCGAATGATTAACTTGCTCAAACAAAAAGGGACTTATCCCATTAAATAATAATGAGCGAAGAACAAAAATCAGAATGTAAAATTGCTATAATCCTTAAAATTAAAGAATATTTCAATTTGTTAAATATTCTACTGGAATGTTGTGGTGATTTCATTGTCGACTATATACGATATAGCCAAAAGAGCAGGAGTTTCCCCGGCAACGGTTTCTCGGGCGCTTAATAATCAAAATTTAGTGAAAGAAGAAACCCGAAAAAAGATTCATAAAATTGCCGAAGAAATGAATTATTCTCCCAATTTTTTAGCCAGAAGCCTGGTTAAAAAACAAACCAACACTATAGCTCTTATCATTTCTGATATCACGAATCCTTTTTTTACTACTGTGGCGAGGGGAGTTGAAGATACTGCTTCTCAGAAAGGTTTTAATACAATATTTTGTAATACTGATGAAAATATTGAAAAAGAAAAGCAATATGTCAATCTTATGCTCCAGCGACGAGTAGATGGGATTATCATTGCCAGCTGTGGTTCAGGAAATAATTTGGGTGATATTAGAAATCGTAATCTCCCTTTGGTTCTTGTTGATCGTGCCTTTCCTGGAAATAATGGGTGGGATAGTGTTGTTGGAGATAGCGAGGAAGGGGCTTTTCTTTTAACCAAACATCTTATTGAAGTTCATCATCACCAAAAAATAGCAATTATTTCAGGGCCACCGGTTTTATCAACGAGCCAAGATCGGGTAAGGGGATATCTTCGAGCTCTTCGAGATTATAATATTAAAGAAAATCCTGAGTGGATTATTTCTGGAGAATTTAAAGAGAATTTTGGTTATCAGATAGCATTAAAGTTTTTACAATATTCTGATATAAAACCTACCGCTGTTTTTGCCGGTAATAATTTTATTGCTATAGGAATTATTCGCGCCGCACGAGAGATGGATATTGAAATTCCTGGAGATTTGTCTTTAGTTACTTTTGACGATCTTGAGATGGCTTCCTATACCTGTCCTTTTCTAACAGTTGCTAAACAACCGGCTTACACCATGGGAAGTATGGCTACAGAATTCCTGCTTCAAAGAATTTCTGGAGAAAAGATAAGAGAAAAAAGGATAGTAGTTTTAAAACCAGAAATTATTATTCGAAAATCATGTGGTTGTATCCAATAACCTTTCTTTTTTAAAAAAATTCTTTGGTTCAATGTGTTACAATAGCCCAACATCTATTGTTTTCCTTTCATTTTGTGATTTTATAACCTATTCAGGGAGGCTAAAAAATGAGTTCAAAACTTTTGAGCGAAGATTTAAGAAATGCATCAAGGAAATTTGCAGAAGAGATAATGCAAACAACCGTTTATAAACAATTCCAGATTACCCATTCAGCGATTCTTGGAAATGAAGTTGCCTCTTCAATTATGGATTTATTAAGGGATGAACAAGAACGATTGTTGGAAATATCCTTAGAACGTGATATAGAAGAAAGCGACTTTACCGAGCTTAATAATTTACATGAAAAATCAAAAAATAACCAGCTCATTCATTCCTATTTAGAGGCAGAGAAAAGTTTATTTCAACTAACCCAGGCTTTAAATTCTGAAATTACTTCGCTCATTGGATTTGATTTTGCATTATCGGTTATGCATCGTGATGATGACGATGAGGAGGAGGTTTGGGAATAAACCCAATCCTTTAAAGACAGAATGCCGCTTTAAGAGATCAAAAATTGAATAATCACTATGGTGCTTTGATTATTTTTTGATGGTTAGTCCAATTTGTTTTGAAGCTTCATTAAAAGAATCCGAATTTTTCCCATTCCAGGGATATGATCAATTTTGGCTTTTTCTCCATCAAGCATGAACTGTCGGCAGCGATCCGGCGGGGTAAAATTATCAGGTATTGAAAGCCCAGTATATAAGCTATCCCATCCCATATCACGAAGCCGATTGGCCATGGAAGGATCGCAAAGGGTATCGATATTTTGTACTTCTTTAATAACTTTACACTTGCCACGAGAATTTTCATGCATCCAGCCTTGGCCTCCGCTCACCTCGTAGTTTTGGCAATAGCGACAACAATCAAAACGTAATCCACAGCGTGGGCATTGTATCGGCCTCTTGGTGGTGGTTATATTTTCTCCAGATACCAAACGAAGCGCTTGAGGGATTTCAATGTTACAGAAGGGACAAAAGAGCGAATCGGGCGCAGAAACTTTGGTGATATTGACTGATTCTTTTAGAATAGTTTGAATATCGTTCGATGGTAACTTTAAAGTTAATCTTCGAGACCAAAGAAATTTCGGGTAGTGGGAAAACCCAATAATGGCATTGATGAAGGCAGAAAAAAGAGAGGATCCATGATGAGAAGAATAAACAAAAGCTTTTCCAGCAAAAAAAATCGGGACACTAACCCAAAAAATTGGAATGAGTGGAAAGAAGAGAAAAGAAATATTTAAAGTGGGGAAAGAGCTACTGATTATCCCAACCGAGATCCAGCCTATAAAAAACAGCAAATGCCAATGCCAGGTCATGCTTTTTTATTTTCAAAAAATTTTAGCCGAGGCTCCTCAATGATTACTTTGGTATTGGAGGGAATGGAATGAGTGAGCCATACATTTCCACCAATTACACTTCCTTTTCCAATAGTTGTTTCACCACCGAGGATGGTGGCTCCTGCATAGACAGTTGCATTGTTTTCTAAACTGGGATGTCTTTTGGTGCCGCGGATAATTTTACCCCGCTCATCTTTGGGGAAGGAAAGTGCTCCCAAAGTAACTCCTTGATAAATCTTAACCTGATCTCCAATCACAGTAGTTTCGCCGATAACTACCCCAGTGCCATGGTCGATAAAAAAACTTCTTCCGATTTTGGCACCGGGATGAATGTCGATGCCAGTTAGGCTATGAGCATATTCGGTCATCATCCGGGGAATCAGGGGTACCCCTTGTACCAATAATTCATGAGCCATCCTATAAATTGAGATAGCGACCACACCTGGATAGCTAAAAACAATTTCATCAGTATTTTTTGCTGCTGGGTCACCATCAAAAGCCGCTTGGACATCGTCCTCAAGCATTTCTCGAATCTGGGGTATTTTTTGAAAAAAAGTTAGTGTCTGATCACAAGAAAGCTGAATACATTCGGCTTTTGAAAGGGATTCGTTTGAGTATTCTTCACCGTAAGCTTTAGCGATTTCTGACTGCAATTCATCGAAAAGACGATCCAACTTTCCTCCAACGTAATACTCAACATTTAACCAATTTAAACTGGTTCGACCAATGTAACCTGGGAAAAGAATTTCACGTAATTCCTCAGTTATACGAATAACATTAATTCGTGAAGGGAATTGCTTTTTTTCTATGTTGGTTATTAAGTTGGTTTTTTTATAGCTTTCGACAAAAGTTTTTGCCAAATCACCAATGGCAATCTTTTTTTCTTTTTTCTCGATCTCCATATATACTCCTCAAAAGCTATTAATAACAGTAAGAACTTTATTCACTAAAGTTGCCGGAAGAGGTGTATCAAGACATTTCGATTTTATTAAATTCCAAAGGTTTTTTTCAAAATCAAACTTTTCACAACATTTTCGACAAATTTTTAGGTGATCTTCAAAATCTTTACGTTCTTGAGGGGTGAGAATCTCTCCATCAAGGTAAAGATATAGTTTTTCTACTGCTTCTTTGCAGTCCATTCTTCTTTTGTCCCCTTTTCAGAGCTATTTTTTGACGAGGAATATTCCCAGAGTAGTTTTTGCAAAATTTTTCTCCCGCGATGCAAACGGGACATAACGGTGCCAATTGGTATGTCCAAAATTTCAGCAGTCTCTTTATAAGAGAACCCTTCAACCAAATTTAGAATGACGACTGATTTAAAATCTATGGGAATAACATCGATCGCCTTTTGAATATCTTCTTTTGTTAATGTATTTAACAATGCTTGTTCAGGGCTTATTCCTTCAAAAACTGGTTGAAACGCCGATTCTTCTTCCATCTCATCTAACGATGGAAGTTTATCACGCTCTCGAACCCGATAATAGTTATTAATAAAAGTATTGGTGAGGATTTTAAATATCCAGGCTCGGAAATTTGTTCCTTTTTCGAATCGATCGATTGCTGAAAAAGCTTTAGTGGTTGTTTCTTGAACTAAATCTTCGGCATCTTCACGATTCCTGGTCATCCTTAAGGCAGTTCGAAACAAAGCGCCTAATTCTGGCATTAAAAGCTCTTGAAAAAGCTTTTTTTGTTGATCTTTGGTTTTATCCATCAACATAATCCTACTTTCATGAGTCTTTTAAAAAATCAGCATTTTTCAAATTTTCCAAGTCTTTATGGAATTCAATGACTTCATCTATAGTAATTTGCCCCTTCGGTTTATCTTTTTTCTTTTTTCGAGAAATTCGAGCGACATCCTCCATTTTTTCTAAACTAAAGGTTGCTTCTCCGAACTCTCGACAATAAGAGCAGATATATCGAATATATGCAGAACCTCGATAAGCAGGAATTTTGTAAATCCCAATCTCAGTTATATCTTCAGTATTTATCGGTGTTTTGCAACTTTTACATCTTAAAGGAAGCTCTTGCATTTTTTCCTCCTGAAACCAAAATCATTTTTGGGTATTCTATCAAGTGATGAAGAAGAGTACAAGTTTTTTAAAAGTGGTTGAATCTTATTTATAGTTTCTTCCGATATGAACCTGATCACTATTTAAGGTTATATGATTATTTTACCTCTTTTTTGAAGAGATTGTTGGTTATAATTTTAAATGGTTTGGTATATTATAAATAATAAACGACATTTTATAATAACTTGGGCGTGAGATTGTTTTTGAAAGGGGATTTATAAATTGACTGATTTAACCGTTTTTGAGTTAGCACTTCAAAATAAAAATGACATTTATAAATTTTATCTTGAGAAATCAAATCAGCTTCTGAATTTGTTGAGTAAAGAAATTTTTAAGAAAATAATTGAAGATGAATCTTTTCACTTACAAAGGATTCAAGAAGGGTATGAACAAATCAAAAAGGGAGAATTATTTACCAATGGTTCTCGAGAAGGTTTACGGAAATCTTCTCGAGAGTGTTTTGATTCGATCTTCTCTGAAATAGTTCAAGATCAAACCCAATCTTCATCGCTCCTGTTAACCGAAATTGAAATTATCGATCAAGCTATGGCATTGGAAACCAGTATTCATCGATTTTTTGTTACTATTGAAAAAGAAATTGATGATCAAAAAATTAAAGATTTTTTGTCTTTTTTAGCCGGTGAAGAGTACCGTCACTTCAATTTACTTTTTAATACCAGGGAGTATTTAAACGGTTTACAAGAACTTTTTCCCCAGTGTTCTCAAGATTGAGATCAACGTGATTGGTGAGTAGAAAAAAACAAAGATGAAAAAGAGGGAGCTTTATAAAGGAGTTGAAGGATAAATCCGAAAAGGAGTACTTGAATAGGGGTGCTAATCAGTCTCGGAATGATAAGGAGCTTCCAAGGAATATTGAAAATAAAATGAAGAAAAATAGGAGTGAGAATAAATCCAACCAGAATTTGTGTCATTGCAATAGTTCCCCAAATAAGAAACTTGGGTAAATTTTTTACATCATGATATTGAGAAATGATTGAAAAGCTCATAATACCCGGGATAAGACCATATAAAGCTGAGGTTAAAGTGAAGTGAGGCATATAAGGTCCAATGGGGCTTAATATATAACCAATGATATCAACCATTGCACCAGTAAATGAGCCATAAAATGGCCCAAAAAGAATACCGGCTAAAATAATCGATAATGGTCCAACACCAATCCGTATTCCCTCGATTCCTCCTAAAGGAATTCTGAGGCTGGCAAAACGGGTTAGGATAACTCCAATAGCAATAAATAGACCGATTAATACCAGTTCTTTAGAAGTTACCTTCATTATGAATATCCAAAATCCCTTTAATATATACTTTTTTAGTTTTTTAAATATCTTTAGCTGCTAATCATTATAACGATTCATATTTTGATTAGGCAAGAGAATGAAGTATATTTTTAAAAAAACTCACTTTTTCAAAAGAAAGGGAATAAATGAGTAAGGTAGCTCTTATTGGTTGTCCGAATTATGAATTAAACCAAGTAAAAACAGCTCTTATGAGAGGTTTTTCTTATTTTGGTGGAGTTAAAAATATCTTTCAAAATAAAAAACGAATACTCTTGAAGCCAAATTTGCTAACTGGTGAAAAAATTGAAAAGGCTGTCACTACTCATCCTTCACTATTGCAGGGAATTACAGAGATTCTCCTTGAAAATGACTTTTTTTGTGGATATGGCGATTCGCCTGGATTTGGTTCTCTGGAAACTGTTGCAAAAAAAGCCGGAATTTATACTCCATTAAAAAATCTCAAAATTGAAGTGGTAGATTTTGTTGGAAAGAAGGAAGTAAGCTATGCAAAAGCATTACAAAATCGGCAATTTACTATTGCCAAAGGTTTGTTCAATTACGATGCCCTTTTAAGTCTTCCTAAGTGGAAAACCCATGGCTTAACCAGGATTACCGGCGCAGTGAAAAATCAATATGGATGTATTCCTGGTCTGCTTAAAGGTGAATTTCATTTTAAACTTCCTGATGTGATTCATTTTTCTCGAATGTTAGTCGATTTAAACCTTCTTCTCAAGCCTGATTTTTATGTGATGGACGCTATCATTGCTATGGAAGGGAATGGGCCGCGAAATGGTCGGCCTCTATCAATGGGATTATTGGCTTTTTCCCGGGATCCAATTGCTCTCGATGCCACTTTAAGTCGTCTGATTAGATTAGATCCACGAAAAGTCATCACTTGTCTTGAAGGAGAGAAAGGAGGGTTGGGATACTGGCAGGACAATGCTATTGAATTAGTCGGAGATGATTTTTCTCATTTTTATAAGGCGGATTTTGATGTTCAAAGAGAACCGATGGTTTCTTATAAAAAAGAAGGTTTTTTAAGGTCTTTTCGGAATCTACTTTTATCAAAACCAATTATCGATTATTCAAAATGTAAAGCTTGTGGGATTTGTATCGATATCTGTCCGGCTCAACCCAAAGCTTTACTTTGGAAAGAAAAACAACATATTCCTCAACATAACTATAAGTATTGCATCCGTTGCTATTGTTGCCAGGAATTGTGTCCACATAACGCTATTCAAATTAAAGCATCTTCAGTTGGAAAAATATTGAGAAGATGATCAAATATTTTTATTGAAAGATTAGGAGGAATAATATTTCAATGAGTCTACATAATGAGATACAAAAAAAAGCAGCTGAACATTTATGGCTTAATCGACCTTGGGTTATTCTTACCGGTGCAGGCATTTCAACTGAAAGTGGAATCCCTGATTTTCGTAGTCCTCAAACCGGATTATGGAATCAATATGATCCGATGGAAATCCTTTCTACCGAGGTTCTTTTCAACCAACCTGAATTATTTTATAAAATTGGGTTTCCGGTTCTTATGCAATTTAAACAAGCCCGTCCAAATCTTGCCCATGGTATTTTAGCTGGTTGGGAAAGCCGAGGTATAGTGAAAGGTGTTATAACCCAAAATATTGATAGCCTCCATATCGAGGCTGGTTCAAAAAGGGTGTTGGAAATCCACGGTCACTTACGAACGGCTCATTGCATGAAATGCCTGAGAACAATTTCTATCGAGAAGCTTGAATCCTTTGTAAGAGATGTACAAATTCCTCCTCGTTGTCGGTGCGGTGGTATTTTACGACCAGATGTAGTTTTATTTGGTGATATGCTTCCATCCAGTTTTGAGCAAGCAACAAAATTAGTTCAGAAATTTCCTTTGTTAGTGATAGGTTCCAGCCTCCAAGTGTCGCCAGCGAACTTGATTCCTTCTTTGGCAGAAAAACTAATGATTATTAATTTAGAAGAAACTCCATTCGATAAAAAAGCAGCTTTTGTGCTCAATGGGAAAGCAAGTACCATGCTGCATTTTCTTGACGAAGAAATAAAAAAATTAGAAGAAAAGGCTTAGGTGATATCGTTTTGAATACGTTTTCGGTTGTGGAGATAAAGGGCTTTCAAAACGCCAGCTACTGGGATAGATACAATGACCCCTAACGCTCCGAACAATTCACCTCCTACTAATAAGGCAAAAAGAACGGTTACTGGATGCAATCCAACTTCTTTGCCCATAAATTTGGGAGCGATGAAGATTCCTTCGATGAGATTAATACCTCCAAAAAGCAATGCTACAGCCAATACCAGCCAAATGGATTTTGTTCCAGCAAAAATTAAAGCCGGAATGGCTCCAACAATGGGACCAAGATAGGGGATAATGTCAAGAATACCAGCAATGACACCGATTACTAAAGAAAACTCAATGTTCATCAGAAAAAGGCCTATCGTAACGCATACTCCAACAAATAGAGAAACTAATAATCGACCACGGATAAAATTCCCAACTATTTTATCCGTCAAACGTATGAGGTTGACAAACTCTTTTCTCTTTTGGGAAGGAAATAAGCGGATTAAGGCGCGACGAATTTTAACTGCATCAGCCATAAAGTAATAAAGAATAAATGGAGTTAGTACAAATCCCATAAAAATAATACTCATGATGAGTGAGAAAAGATTAACAATATTGCTCAGGATGGTGGCAAGATATGATTGTAAATTCGAGCTGAGATTGATCATAAATTCTTCAATGGCTTCTGATATGCCTAATGCTGGATATCGTTCATCAATAGTTTTGGCTATGTCAATAATTTTTGAAGTATACTCAGGGAGATTGGATGTGAGGGATCGAAACTGAGAAACGGCTTCAGGTATAATTAGAAAAAAAAGTAAAATAAAAAAAATGAGAAGGGCTAAAAATAT
Source organism: Candidatus Atribacteria bacterium ADurb.Bin276 (assembly GCA_002069605.1). NCBI lineage: Bacteria > Pseudomonadati > Atribacterota > Atribacteria > Atribacterales > Atribacteraceae > Atribacter > Candidatus Atribacter allofermentans. The sequence goes on along the minus strand of MWBQ01000218.1, from coordinate 31,910 downwards.
AATCAATACTGATGTTTTCCAAGAAAAACCACGGTTATTTAAATAGCGAGCTGCTGGAGTTAGAGCATAGGCTAAAATTCCTCCCAGGGCAAATGGGATGAGGATATTTCTGAGAATATAAACAACAACAAGGATAATAATTGCGATTAGAAGACGATAAAGATTAATAAGAATTTTATCTGAAGTCAATTTTGCCTTTTCCTTCCAGATTATTTGTGTATAATATTTTACGTGTTATTGAATACAAATAAAAGAGGTATAATAAGGAATTTAATATGTTAGAGAATCAAACAATAACTGCGATAGTACCGGCTTATAATGAAGAACCAAGGCTTTCACAGGTATTAAAAGTGTTAAAAAACGTTCAATTCATTGATGATGTCCTGGTGATTGACGATGGTTCTCGAGATGGAACCGCTCAAGTCCCTTCCAGTATGGCCGTGGACGTATTAAGGCATAATAAAAACAAAGGGAAGGGTGCTGCGCTGGTTAGTGGAATTAGGAATAAAAGTGAGAGTGATGTTTATTTATTTCTTGATGCTGACCTGATTCATCTAAACGAAAAGCATCTTTACGAATTAGTTAAACCCATCATTAAAGATTCATCGATTGTAATGACGATTGGGGTATTCAAAGGGGGGAGAGGATCAACTGACTTAGCCCAGAAAGTTTGTCCAATTTTAAACGGCCAGCGAGCGGTTCGGGGAACATGGATACGAAGAGTTAAAGATTTTTCTTGGTCTCGGTTTGGTGTTGAAGTGTTTCTCACTCATTTTGCCCGTGATTTTGGAGGTCAGGTGGAAATGGTGCCACTTTGGGGTATTTCTCACTACCATAAAGAAGAAAAATATGGTCCTTTCTTAGGTTTTTATCACCGTATCAAGATGTATTTCGAAATTATTTACGCCTACTTGCTCTATGAAAGCAGGATAAAAATTAAAGAAATCGTTGTTCCCGATAAATCTTCAGAAAAAAAGGATGAAAAGTATGCGCGAGTGTAAAATTCAAAAAAATACTTCGGCCTGTTCCTGCACTTATGAACCATGTCCCCGAAAAGGCGTTTGTTGTGAATGTATCCAATATCACTGGTCTCATCATGAATTACCAGCGTGTTTTTTTCCGTCTGATGTAGAAAAAACCTACGACCGATCGCTTCAGAAATTTTTATCCATTTATAAAAATGGCTCATAATTAAAAGGGGGGTTTTAGCATCAGAAACTATTATGCAATTTACTCTTGAACCACCTGCACCCTTTACCCTCAAACACTTAAAAAGAGTCTGTGCCTCTCGAAGCGATTCTTCATGTTTGTGGATGAATGACGCTCTCTATATGGTTTTTGTAAACATAAATGATGTTCCAATCCTAACGAAGATTGAGGAACTGGGAACATCAGATCAACCCATTCTCCTGATAACTACTCCTTCAGAATTTGATTCCATTCCCAATTTTTCGCACTTGTTTTCTTTTCGAGATGATCTGAAAAGCTTTTATCAGTCGGTTCAAACTGATCCGGTAATGAATCGAATCGTGAATCAGTATTATGGAACCAGAATATTTCACAACCGCAGTTTTTTTGAAAGTGCAGTAATCGCGATTTTAGAACAACAAATATCAGTTAAAGCAGCAACCAAAATTCGTGAACGTTTTGTGAATCATTTTGGCCGTGGTCCAATTCAATATGATGGGATGGTTTTTCGAGCTTTTCCAACTGCTCATGATTTGTTTGAATTATCAATCGATGATATTCGCTTGGTCGGGATTTCGATGAACAAAGCGAAAGCAATACACAATTTGGCTCAATGCTTAGTTGAGGGAAGCTTTCAAGTACAATCCCTATTCCCCCAATCGAAGCAATTAAGCATAAAAAAGATTATGACTCTGAAAGGAATAGGTCTGTGGAGCGCTCAATATATTCTAACTATGGGTTTAGCTTGGAATGATATAGTTGCTCACGGTGACTTGGGATTGCGTAAAGCCATCAGTCATTATTATAAAAAAGGTCAGCCGGTTTCTGATGATGAAAGTCAAGATTTTTTTAAACGATTTATACCCTGGAGGCATATGGTTGGTTATTATTTATTAATGGATCACATTGAAAATGGAAAAAAATATGTTACATCAATTTAAGATAAAATAATAATTAGGGAGGGAACGAATGTTATCAAATAAAAATACCACCTGGATTGATTTAACCCTACCAGTCTACAATGGATCACCGGTTTTTCCTGGGCAACCATCACCTACTTTTTTTTCCTGGACCACCCTTGATCTTCACCCCAATGCTACAACGGCTTTTTTTATGGTTGAACATACTGGTACTCATCTTGATGTTCCATCTCATTTTGTTAAAAATGGGCTGTCGGTCGAAAAAATACCGGTTGATCGATTTTGTGGAAGGTGCCTGATAATTGATATAAGTCATTTTAAACCGGGGGAGAGTCTGTCAAAAGAAGAACTGCAGAGAACAATCAACGAGCAGGGAATTACGGTTTTCCCAAATGATATTGTTTTATTTTATACTAAGGACAGCATTCGATATGGTCATGAAGATTATTTTAAGCATTATGCAGGTTTATCTGGGGAAGCTGCTCAGTACTTAGTTGAGCAGAAAATAAAAGGGGTTGGAATCGATGCACCGAGCATTGATCATGCACCTTTTGATGGTCATCGCGTGTTTTTACCCGCCGGAGTTATTATATATGAATTTTTAACCAATCTTGAGCATCTTTTGAAAAAAGAAGCCTTTTTTTATGCCTTCCCGCTAAAATTCAATAATTGTACTGGTTCTCCGATTCGTGCCGTAGCTCAAGTAAAAGATCGTTAAAACCTAAAATTATTTCACTAAATAATATTGATATTTCTTTTCACTCATTTCCATTTCTGATAAAATGAGTGAAATAGGCTCATAAAAAAATGATTTACACCAAGAAACAGCTGAAGTTTTCCCAAAAGGAAAATTTTCCAATCTTTCCAAAAAGTCACCGAAATACTATTAAACTTTTTTAACTTCCTACCGATATATTAGATTAGAAAAGAAAATGAGAGGCGCCAAAATGAAAATTTCGGAAGCGCAAATACAAAATGTTATACGGATATACGAAGAAAAAAAAATGAAGAAAAATCCTGAAACGTTGGCGAATAAAAATGGCTTATATAATAATCCTTCCCTGGTTCTGGTTTCAGTTGATTTGAAAAAATACCATGCTAAGTATCGTGAAATACCAAGTATTCGTGAAAACCTTGTTCAGGATTTAAAAAATAAAATTCAGTGTGGAACTTACAATATTCACGGTCTCGATATTGTAGAAAAATTAATGGGTCGGGAAGCTGCTGATTTATTAAGTGATATTTCAAGCGGTGATTGAACTTTTTCAAGTAGAGAGATTGATTTTTTGGTTGTGGATTAATTTTTGATTTCTGCAATTAGCTTTTTTTATACTACTAAATTCAATGCTTCGGTTCAAAACAAAATTTTTTTCTATTTTTGTTCCCCCTATTGAATTCGATACCTATTTAATTTTTTAAATTTGTCTTTGAGAAAAAAATTTGAAGAAAAAATTGAGTAAGACAAGGAATATATCTAGATTATTGAACGTTTGCTACTCAATAAAGATATACAACAATGACTTAAAATAGGGGGTTTAATGTCCAATGAAAACCAAGAGACTTTTCTTTTTGACAATATTCATTTTTGTGATTGTATTATTCTACTCAATATTTGCCGTTGGGAAACCGGCGCCCCAATTTCAACTCCCTGATCTTGATGGTAAAATGTATTCATTAAATGATTTTTCAGGAAGGCCAATTATAATAAGCTTTTTTACCACCAAATGTGGGTTTTGTGCCGAAGAGCTTCCTTTATTAAATGAAATTTATCATACTTATAAGGATAAAGCCGGTCTCCAAGTTATAGCAATCAATCTCGGTGAAAGCCAAGAAGCCGTTCAAAAGATGTTGGATAAAATTCCTTATGATTATTTGACTTTACTTGATCAAGAAACCCAATTAGCCGGAACTTATCAGATATTTGGAGTTCCAACCGCATACTTTATCGATCCCTTGGGAAATGCTGTTGATATTATTATTGGAGCTACCAATCGCGAAAATATCATGAATAAGTTAGGTCGGATAATGTGGTATCGTGGATTGCAGCCGATAGAAGTTGAGAATCTTATAAAAATTTCTCCCCAAATTCATTTGCTTGATTTCCGTTTAGAATATGAAAATCCTTATTCTGATAAACTCAATGTTAGTTATCAAGCAATAACTGATATAAGCCAAGCGTTAGATACTCTTGATAAGAATTTGACCTATTTGGTTTTTTCCGGTAATAATAAAAATAGTCGTGAGATTTGCCAACAGATGGCACTCAATGGGTATCAAAAAGTCTATTATCAATTAAATGTTGAGAATGAGTAATGATTGGGAAACTCTTTTATGGTTTTACCTTTCTTTGAGCTTGTTGGTAGTTTTGATACTAATTTTCTGGATTAAAGCACCGGAAGGATCAAAAACTTTTCAAACAGCGCTAGTTTCTCCTTCCCCTATTAACCAAGGTTCTCTGGTTATTCAGTTGGAAAAGGCTGAAATTAGTAGAGTATCCGATTCAGGAAAGGAATGGGAAATCCATACTGACGATCTCAGCAAAGATGGAGAGAATATTTATTTAAATGGTGTTCAAGGTTTTTTATATCAAGGGAATCAACCACAGTATCAGGTTCAAGCGAAAAAGGGACAAGTGGATATTGAAAATTCTGATGCACGACTTGAGGATATCAACCTCATTAAGATTGATGGAGGTGGTTCCATCGTTGGTGAGTCCTTGACGTGGCTTAGTAACGAACAATTTATGAGAATAGAAAATGTTTTGGTTGAGAGAAAAAATGTACTGATTGAGTCAAAGAATCTTTGGTACGACTTATCTCGAGGAATACTGGCTTTTCCCGAAGAGGTGATTATTACTTTGAAGAGCGAGGGGAATTTATGAGAAAAAAAAGCATTTGGCCTACTTTAATTTTGGTTTTTTTTCTATTTTTTTGGGGAAGGGAAGGGATAGCAGCAGTTCAAAGCTCATCCGATGTAACCTTAAAAACTTCATCTGCTGAATTTGATGAAAAAACCGGTATTATTTACGCCAAGGGACAATCTACGATACAATGGCAGGGCGTTACCATGATCTGCCCATATCTTGAAGTCGATACCGTCAAACAAGAAGCAAAAAGTGAAGGCGAAATCCAGGTTGTATGGGAAGATAAAACCATTTTTTCCCAGGCTTTGTTTTTTTATGGTAAGGATAAAAGGGTAGTTATGACTGATATCCAAGGCAAAGGAAAGGATTTTAGTTTTCAGACCAAAAAGATGGACTTTTTTCTATCTCCTGGGAAGATCCTTCTAACCGGTAATCCTATTTTAATGATAAATAGTTTTCAAATAAGACCTCAACAGGTTGATTATAGCTTAAATGAAAAAAAATGGTTGGCTTCTTCGGTAGTGATTGTGAAGGAAGGGTGGTCTGGTCAGTCAAAAAGTGCCTATTATCAAGAAGGATCAGATTTTATTGTATTAGAGGGGAATGCAACCGTTGAAAAGGACGGGAATCAATTACGCGGAGAGAAAATTCTTATTGATACTGAAACTGGAAAAGTGAAAGTGGAAGGAAATGTTGAAATAAATATTATGGCGATTGAAGGAGAAGAAACCAATTGATTCAGGAAAGAGGCTGGCAATCATTAAGGGGTGAAGGGTTAGCCAAAGAATATTCCAAAAAAAGAGTCGTTCAGGAAGTGAGTATTCAGGTTTCTCGGGGAGAAATTGTTGGTTTACTGGGACCAAATGGAGCAGGGAAAACCACCACTTTTTATATTATTGTTGGTTTAATTCGTCCCAGCGGAGGTAAAGTTTTTCTCGATTCCCAAGAACTAAATCATTTACCGATGTATTTGCGGGCTCGGCTAGGAATTGGATATTTGGCCCAGGAGCCGTCGGTATTTCGTAAGCTTAAAGTTTGGGAAAATATTGATTTGGTCCTTGAAATGCAAGGCTTAAAAAGAAAGGAAATAGTAAAAAGACGAGAGGAATTATTAGAGGAATTTGGAATAAGCCATCTATCGAAGACATCAGCCAACCTTCTTTCTGGAGGCGAAAGAAGACGACTGGAAATTGCACGCTCTTTAGCAACGACCCCTTCTTTTGTCTTATTGGATGAACCTTTTACAGGGATAGATCCGATTGCAGTTGAGGAGATTCAAGGTATTATCAAATATCTAGCCCAGAAAAATATTGGTGTCCTGATTACTGATCATGCGGTTCGAGAGACTTTGGCTATAACCGACCGAGCTTATATAATGTTTGACGGAAAAATTTTAATTTCCGGAACATCGGAAGAGATAATATCTTCTGAAGTAAGCCGAAAATATTACTTGGGCGAAAGATTTAATATGTAGAGAGCATGAAGGTATTTGATTGGTATCTCCTCAAACAAGCGCTTCGCAATTTTTTTCTTGGGGTAGCACTCTTTTTAACCATCCTCACTGCAGGAGATCTCTTATTCCGGCTTACCCGGTTGTGGCTTCAGTCCAAAGTGCCATTTATAACCATCGCCCAGGTTTTTTTATACAGCCTTCCTTCTTTTTTAGTATACGTATTTCCTATGTCGGTTCTTTTATCAGTTCTTCTTACCATGAATCGAATGGCTGCCGATAGTGAAGTTATTGCTTTCAAGGCATCAGGTATCAGTGTGAAACGCTTGGTTATTCCTTTCCTTTTATTAGGAATTTGGTCTTGTATATTCACCATCTATATCCAGGAAAGAATACTACCGACTTCTTCTCAAAAATTACAGAGTTTGATTGGTGGAACTTCGGTAACCAGTTGGTTATTTCAAGAAAATACTTTTTTCCGCGATCGGGTTGATGAATCCCAAGAAAGAATTTTTTATGTAAAAAAAATTGATCGGGATCAACCTCTTTTGTCAGGAGTTATTGTTCAGGAATATGATCACAATGGGTTAAAGCGGATTTTAAATGCTGATCAAGCATTTTTAGATAATGGGAAATGGGTATTTATTAAGGGAGTCATGTATGAGGTTGGTTCACGGGGTGAAGTGGAGAGGGTAGTGCGTTTTGAAAAAGAGGAAATGTATACCCAGCAAAGCATGGAAGATGTGTTAAAAAGTCAGAAAAATCCCCAAGAAATGAGTTATAAAGAACTACAAGAATATATTGCCCAGGAACATGAAAACCCAGAACAAAAATACCGACTTCAGCTTATGCTTTGGCAAAAAACCGCTATTCCTTTTGCAGCCATCTTTTTTGTCTTAGTAGGAGTTCCGCTTGGAATAGCATCACCTCGTTCAGGTAAAGTAATGGGGATAGGGATGAGTATTTTAATGGTATTCGGTTATTATGTATTATTTTCGGTTAGTGGGACAGTTGCTGAGGGCGGCGGTATGTCTCCATTTTTAGGAGCGTGGTTGAGTAATATTATCACTGGTATTCTTGGTGTCGGTCTGATACAGTTTAAAGAGAAATATTAAACAAAGGAGAATCACATTTGGACTTTTCCGGTTTCCTACTTATTATTTCTATCATTGTTATCAGTGGAGTTGTAGCTTATTTAGGAGATGTTTTGGGGAGACGCATAGGTAAACAACGCTTATCAGTATTAAAACTTCGTCCTCGTTATACCGCGATTTTAATGAGTATTATCACTGGGGTTATCATAGCAACCATTACTCTGGCAATATTAACCATTGCATCAGAGGATGTAAGAACTGCATTGTTTGGCATGAGAGAGTTAAGAGAAAAGCTTGATTCTTTAAATTTTGAGGTGAAACAAAGAAACACAGAATTAGATGTCATGAGAAAGGAAGCAGAAAATTTTCAAAAGAGAATTGCTGAGTTGGAACAAAAGGAAAAAGATTTAATTCTGTCACGGACTCAACTAGAAAGTCAGGTTGAAATTTTAAATGGAAACATCCATGACCTGGTTGAACAAAGAGACAATCTCAATGAGGAAATTCAGTCTCTACAATTAGAACTGAGACGGACTCAAGAGACCATTGTTGCTATTCGTCAAGGTGAGATTGTATTTCAAGAAGACGAAGAGATGCTCAGGGGCCTTGCTCCGGCTGGATTGACTCGAGAAGACGCTGAAAATTATTTGATTACCTTGTTACAAAGGGCTGATGAATTAGCATTAAGAAGGGGAGCTGGACAAGATATTTCCAGCCAGAGAGCAGTTTTTGTGATGGGTGATAATTTTGATCAAGCTTTAGAAAAATTAGTCATGTCAAAAAATCAGACCGTTATTCGGCTGGTGTCAGCACTTAATACTCTGAAGGAAGAACCGGTTATTACTCGGTTTATATTAGATGATAATAAAAAAATCTTTAGTGCAGATCAGTTGATTTATCAAAAGGAAGTCAATGTGGATCCAGATCATAGCAATGTTGAACAAATCCTTTCTGAAATCTTAAGTGAATTAAATACCCTTGGTGTAAAACAAGGGATTATACCGCAAAGAGGGAGAATCGGTTCGGTTTCCGCTCTGAATCTAACCGATGTAAGTCGCCAGCTCTCTCAATTAAGCGCTCGAGTTTTAATTAATGCCATAGCCGAAAACGATATCTATACCATTGGACCATTGCGAGTTCGCTTAGAAATTATGAAGGATTAAATTCCATAGCGGAAAAGTAGCAAAGGATAAAATCGTTGTAGTGAAAATAATACTGGAACATAGTTCTGTGTCAAGTGAATAAAGCGAAGCCAAAGCAAAAGAACTCATGAGTGTGGGAGTAGCGGATTGCAGAACCATGACTTGTCGGGTTACCGGTTCAAAATGAATGAAACGAGTCAAAATAAGAAATAATATTGGCAGAAGGACTAACTTAATACCGGTGGCATAAAGTATTGGAACTAAACGGCGAGACACTTGTTTTATTGAGAGTGACAAGCCAATGGCAATCATAATAACCGGAACGGTGGTATCGGCTAAGCGGTTTATGGTATCCATAAAAACCGCTGGTATTGGAACCCCATTCAGGAACAAAGCGACAACAAAAGCTAAAAAGGGCGGTAATTTTAAAATTTCTTTGAAGCTGTAAAGAGAAAATTTCTGGTCCTTGCTATATACACAAATGGCCACTCCTACGGTATAGACTACTAAAAAGTTACCCATTTGATCAAAAAAAATAGCCGGAGGAAGTGCATTTTCTCCCAGCAAAGCCATTACAAAGGGGTAGCCAAGAAAAGCTGTGTTGCCAAAAGCAGCCCCCATAGCAAAGCTTGCACTACTTGCCGGGGAGAATCTCAATCCGTACTTTCCCCAACCATAAGCAAGCAGAAAAATAATGGTAATGATGGAAAAAGCCAGCGGTGGGATTTTCCAATACGAAGCTTCAATAATTGCTGGTTGTAAGAACCGAAAAACCAAGCAGGGAAAAGAAATATACAGTACAAATTTATTCAATAGAGAGGCAGTGACCGGCGGGAATATTTTAAAAATTTGAAGAATGATTCCCAAACCTATCAGGATCAGCATTACCAATAGAACCTGGTACATATTCTATGCTTTCCTGACGAGATTCGTTAAAATTCCAATTCCCTCAATTTCTATATCTACACGGTCTCCTGGTTTTAAGGGTCCAACACCTGAAGGAGTGCCGGTAGCAATGATGTCTCCAGGAAGTAAGGTCATAATATGAGATATAAATGAAACTAATTCATATATTGGGAAAACTAAGTGCTTGGTGTTTGATTGTTGTCGAATTGTCCCGTTCACCCGGGTGATGATTTGCAAACTATCAGGGTTTAACTCGGGGGTTATCCATGGACCGATCGGGGCGAAAGTATCAAAAGATTTGGCTCGGGTCCATTGTCCATCGATTCTCTGTAAATCACGTGCGGTGACATCGTTAAAACAGGTATAACCAAGAATGTAATTTGGGGCTGCTTGGACGGTTATCTGGTAGGCAGTTTGTTTTATTACAACGGCAAGCTCGCCTTCAAAATCCACTTGGTTTGATTGAGGGGGGAGTAGAATGGTTCCTCCCGGTTCAAGAACTGCGGTTGATGGCTTGATAAACAGAATAGGATGATCGGGAACTTCATGACCGAATTCTTGAATGTGATCATGATAATTTAAACCGACGGCCACAATTTTGGTTGGGAGAGTAGGTGACCCTAATTTTACTTGAGTGAGTTGATGAGAAAGTCCATTTTTTCCTAATGAATTAAAATAAGAATTGGAAAATTCTTCAATCATTGTTCCATTTTCGATAATACCCCAGCTCCACTGATTGGTATCGGGTTTCTGAAACCGCAAATATTTCAAGAAAGGTCACTCCTTTTAATCAATTTTATTGAATTATTTGGTAAGAGCTCGGATAATGGCTTCTCCAACTTCATTGGTTTTAGCTGCTTGGTCCTGGTTTGAAATAGGCTTCATATCATAGGTAACAAAGCGATTTTCTTGGATGACCTTGGCTACAGCTTTTTCCAATTTCTGGGCTTTTTCTTTTTCACCAATATACTGAAGCATCATCATTCCCGAAAGAATCATGGCCATAGGATTTACTTTGTTTTGGTTTTTATATTTGGGAGCACTTCCATGAGTTGGTTCAAATACGGCATAATCAGTACCGATATTTGCCCCGGGAGCAACTCCTAATCCCCCAACCAAACCGGCGCCTAAGTCGGATAGAATATCACCATAAAGATTGGGGAGGACCAATACATCATAAAGCTCTGGTTTTTGAACCAATTGCATACACATATTATCAACAATACGATCTTCAAATTCTATATCGGGATAGTTCGATGCCACTTGGCGGGCAACTTGAAGGAAAAGGCCATCAGAATATTTCATAATGTTTGCTTTGTGGACAGCGGTAACCTTGTGTCGATTATTCTGACGGGCATATTCAAATGCGAAAGTAACAATCCGCTTTGAACCAAATATCGATATTGGTTTAATGCTTAAACCGGTATCGGTGCGTATTGAATGACCACTTAATTCTTTTATGTTTTGGATTAAACGAGTCGTTGCTTCTTGGTTTACTTCAAACTCAATACCAGCATAGAGGTCTTCGGTATTTTCCCGGATGATCACTAAGTCGATATTTTCATAGCGTGAACGAACCCCTGGATAGGTTTTACAAGGACGTAAACAAGCAAAAAGATCCAGTTCCTTTCGAAGAGCGACATTAACACTACGAAAGCCGGTTCCCACCGGGGTTGTAATTGGCCCCTTGAGGGCTACTTTGTTTCTTTTTATTGACTCAAGTACCTGATTAGGAAGCGGGGTACCATATTTTTCAAGAACATCTGATCCAGCTTCCTGGACGTCCCATTCAATTTTAAGACCAGTTGCTTCCAGAACACGAACTACCGTTTCGGTGATCTCCGGACCAGTGCCATCTCCCGGTATGAGAGTTATGGTGTGCTTCATGATCTATCGCTCTCCTTCTTAATAATTATTTCGATAAAAAAATTTTGCTCATTTTAAAAATATTTCGAAAGGCAGCTATTAAAGAATAACACTTGTGCAATATTAATAAATATAAAGCTTTTTTTCAACCGGTAATATTTGATATAATTCGCTAATGAGTATGTTTTGTTTCCTCAAGAGGATTAGATTTAGCCTGCTCAGTTTAAAAAACCAGTTTTCTTTGTATGCTAAATATTGTGATTTTTCTTTTGCTTTAATTCAATTCAGAGAGTAGAATAATTATTTCTAAAGTGCCTGTTCGTTTATTTGGAGGATTAATTGATGAATGGCGTTGAAATGAAAGGAATTACCAAGACCTTTGGTAGTGTAATAGCCAATCAAAAAATTAATTTTGATTTAAAATATGGAGAAATACATGCTCTATTAGGAGAAAATGGCGCTGGTAAATCAACATTAATGAATATCCTATATGGTCTTTACCACCCCGACTCCGGTAACATTTATATTAATGGTCAAAAATGTGATTTTCGTTCCCCCTTTGATGCAATCCGTGCCGGTATTGGGATGGTTCATCAGCACTTTATGCTTATTCCTGAACAAACCGTCTGGGAGAACATGATTTTAGGTTTAAATAATATTCCACAAGTTCTTCCCAAATCAGAAATAAAAAGGCAAATACTGGAATTATCGGGAAAATATTGTCTTCAAATAGATCCGATGTCGTTTGTTTGGCAATTGTCGATTGGGGAGCAACAAAGGGTAGCTATTTTACAGATGCTCTATCGGAAGGCAAAACTACTTATTCTTGATGAGCCAACAGCAGTATTAACCCCTCAAGAAAGCCAGAATTTATTTAAAATGCTCACTTATATGGCATCGGAAGGATATGGAATAATTTTTATTTCGCACAAATTAGATGAAGTGATGAGTTTATCCCATCGGGTAACCATTCTTCGAAAAGGAGAAAAAGTGGGATCGGTTCTAACCGGTGAAACCTCCAAGGAAAAATTGGCGGAGATGATGATGGGTCAGAAATTTGTTTTCTCGATTCAAAAGCAGCCAAAGTCAGCTGGACCTTTAGTTTTCGATGTTGAAAATCTTCGAGTTCGTGGAGATCGTGGATTTCACGTCATTCAAGACCTTTCCTTACAGATCCATCAAGGAGAATTGTTGGGGTTGGCTGGTGTAGCAGGAAATGGTCAACAGGAATTATGTGAAGCATTATCAGGATTACGAAGGATTGAGTCAGGAAAAATAAAAATAAATCAGCAAGAACTCACCAATCGACCGCCCCGACATTTTATAAAAAAAGGACTTCGCTATATTCCAGCTGACCGACGTGGTGTTGGTCTAATTCCGAATATGATGGTTGATGAAAATGCAATATTAAAGAAATATTGGAAAAACCCTATAGCCAAGAGATCATTGATAAATTGGCGTGAAGTTGCTCGCTATGCCCATCATTTAATTCGTAAATACTACATCGCTGTTCCTCATGTTCGCTATCCGGTAAAAAATCTTTCCGGGGGTAATCTGCAAAAATTGATGTTGGGGCGAGAACTCAGTGATTCACCTCAAGTTATCATCGCTATGCACCCTACTTGGGGCTTAGATGTTGCAGCGACCAAATTTGTTCGGGAACAAATTCTAAAAGAAAGAGACCGAGGAGCTTCAGTTCTTTTAATTTCAGAAGATATAGAAGAATTAATCGCTTTAAGTGACCGATTAGCTGTTATATGTAAGGGAGAAATCATGGGGGTAATTGACAAACCACAGGAAGTAACCCCTGAGGTTTTAGGATTAATGATGGCAGGAACACCACTAAAAAATATCCAGAAGGTTTCTGCATGAGTATTTATTTTCGAATTAATAAACGAACTTCTTCTTCCTGGTTATTAAGTGTTTTTCTACCTTTCATATCAGTGTTGTTGGCCTTGATTGGTGGGTCAATTTTCTTATCATTTCTCAAGGTATCCCCAGTTCAAGCTTATCGTGGAATGTTTCAGACTGCATTCGGTGATTGGTATGGAATAAGTGAAACCATTGTAAAAGCCATTCCCTTAATTTTATCAGGTATTGCAGTCACTCTGGCTTTTAAGGCTACCGTTTGGAATATCGGTGCTGCCGGCCAAATTTTTTTAGGGGCTTTAGCAACGACTGCAGCAGTTCGATATTTTTATGTAGATAATCGCGGGATAATGTTGGTTATTATGTTTCTATTTGCTGGCATTGCTGGTGGGGGTTGGGCTGCTATAGCAGGATATTTAAAAGCCCGTTGGAATGTAAACGAAACCATAACTACCTTAATGTTAAACTATATCGCCATCCACCTGGCTGATTATTTTATTTATGGACCGTGGAAAGATCCGGATAGCTTAGGTTTTCCCATGACTGCTCCTTTCCCAGAAGCAGCTCGGCTTCCACAATTTGCCGGAACCAGAATCCATTACGGGTTATTTATTGCAATCATTTTTGCAATTTTATTTTGGTTTATTTTCCGTTATACTCGTTGGGGTTATGAAATACGAGTTATTGGTGAAAATCCAAAAGCCGCTCAATATGCCGGTATTTATTATTTAAGATATATTGTCTTGATCATGTTTATATCTGGAGCTATAGCTGGTATTGCCGGTATGGGGGAAGTTTCAGGTTTACAGGGACGCTTACAACATGGATTTACTGCAGAATTCGGATTTACTGCGATTATAGTCGCTTGGTTAGCTCGCTTGAATCCCATTTCGGTTATGTTGGTTTCTTTTCTTATTGGTGCCCTCCAGGTAGGAGGTGAAAGCCTGCAAATTGTAATGCGATTACCCATTGCTAGCACCTTGGTGTTACAGGGATTGATACTATTTTTTGTTTTAGGGGGAGAATTTTTTAGAAATTATCGAATCCGGTTTATCAGAGGAGATGAACGCTAAATGGAGATGGTTATTTCCATTCTGGCTGCAGCAGTTCGAAGTGGCACTCCTATTTTATTTGCAACTTTGGGAGAAATTATCATTGAAAAATCGGGGATTTTAAACTTAGGATTAGAAGGAATAATGCTGATTGGGGCACTCACTGGTTTTTCGGTAAGTTTAGCCAGTGGTAATCCTTGGCTGGGAATAATAGCAGCCTTTATTTTAGGAGCTTTTATAACCCTCATCCATGGTTTTATTTCTATTACCTTAAAAGGCAATCAAGTAGTGAGTGGCTTGGCAATGACAATTTTTGGGACCGGAGTCAGTTCCCTCATAGGAAAAGCATTCATTGGTAAGACAATTCCAGGTTTATTAAAAACCCCTTTTCCAGTCTTAAACCGCATTCCTTTTATTGGTCCGGTTTTTTTTAATCATGACCTGATGGTGTATTTTTCCTTTTTCCTGGTAGTTTTCCTTTCCTGGTTTTTAATCTCGACTCGGATAGGTTTAAATTTACGAGCAGTAGGTGATAGTCCCAGAGCTGCTGATGCGTTGGGATTAAATGTCAATCGGATTCGTTATTTAGCAGTGTTAATTGGCGGCGGTATCGTTGCTTTGGGTGGAGCTTATCTTTCGGTAGCTTATAATAAAATGTGGACCGAATCAATGACTGCGGGAAGAGGTTGGATTGCAGTAGCGCTGGTAATATTTGCCATTTGGAATCCAACCCGTGCTGCTTTAGGAGCTTATCTTTTTGGAGGGGTAGAAGCTTTTCAATTAAGGCTTCAAGCAACAGGTACGAGTATTCCAACGCCCTTACTTCTGATGCTTCCCTATCTTCTTACGGTTAGTGTTCTAATTTTTATTTCAATTGGGAAAGGCAAGGGGATCCTATTTGGAGCTCCAGCTTCTTTGGGTCAACCCTATTTTCGTGAAGAAAGTGATTAAGCGAACGAATATCAAGTATAATTTCTTTACCATTAATTTAATAAATAAGGAAAGGGAGTGTCATAAGGAAATGAACAAATGGGCATGGTTATTGGTTTTGGTGGTTTTTTTCACCTTGGGATCGGCTGCTCTGGCTTTTGATCCGATTCCTGCGGATCACCTCAAGATTGGCTTTGTCTTTGTGGGTCCGGTTGGTGATGGTGGATGGAGCTATATGCACGATCAAGGACGTCAAGCTATTGAAAAAGCTTTCCCTGGGGTAACGACGATGTATGCTGAATCGGTTCCTGAGGGGCCCGATTGTGCGCGAGTTATGGAGCAATTTGTTCGAAATGGAGCGAAGTTGGTTTTTGCTACTTCATTTGGGTATATGGACCAAGTCATTGAAGTGGCCAAAAAATATCCGGATGTTATATTCATGCATTGTTCGGGATATAAAATGGCCGACAATGTCGGTCTCTATTTTGGAAGAATGTATCAAGCGAGATATCTATCGGGGTTGGTGGCGGGAAGTATGACAAAAAGCAATATTATCGGTTTTCCGGCAGCTCATCCGATTCCTGAAGTAATCCGTATGATTAATGCTTTTACCTTAGGAGCTCGTAAAGCGAATCCCGATGCGAAGGTTAAGGTTGTTTGGCTTTATTCTTGGTTTGATCCAGGAAAAGAAAAAGAAGCTACGAAAGCACTTATAGATGCGGGAGCTGACGTGATTGGTATGCATGCCGATTCTGGATCAACTCCTCAGACTGCTGAAGAATCAGGGGTATATGTTATTGGTTATAATAATGATATGTCCAGCTATGCTCCGACGAAATGTCTTACCTCCTCAGTTTGGGACTGGTCAACAACCTATATTGATATTGTAAAAAAGGTTGTAGAAGGAACCTGGAAACCCGAGAATAGTTGGTGGGGGATGGAAACTGGTATAGTAAAACTCACGTCCTTTAGCCAAGATGTACCAGGTGAAGTGAGAGCCTTGGTTCAAGAAGAACAGGAAAAAATAATCAATGGAACCTGGGATGTTTTTTGGGGTCCAATAAAAGACCAAAATGGAAATGAGAAAGTAGCTGAAGGACAGAAAATGTCCGATCAAGATATCTTATCCTTCTCGTGGTTTGTCGAAGGAGTAGAAGGAGAAATTCCGGTAAGCCAGTAATAACGCTGAAAATTAAAGGATACTTTAATCAACCATCGGGCCAGCATCTTAAACCAAAAAATTTTGTTGGCTCGATGGCTTTAAACTATTGAAAATCCGATAATGAAAGGTTATACTTCACAATTGTCAGAATAAGGACTTCTTAAGCATTGATTCAAATTTTTTCCTCCTAAGGATGATCGTTCTTTTTTGCTCCAATTTTGATATTTATGATTTCCATATTTTAAAAGCGGGAGTTGATTATTTTTGGAGAAAAATAACCTTTCAACCAGTATGTTCGGTTTAAGCTATGATCAAATTGATTGTTTAATTGAACAGCATGATACTCCACTTTTTATCATAATTCGAGAGAAGTTAATAGATAATTATCAGGCTTTTCGGTCTTTTTTCCCAGGGGTTGAGGTTTATTATGCCTTAAAAGCCAATCCTCATCCTTATATTATCCAAGTTTTAGGTGAGATCGGCTCGTCATTTGACGTAGCATCCCTTCAAGAAATTCAACTGGTTTTAAGCCACGGTATTCCTCCACAGCGCATGATATTAGCAAATACGATTAAAAGAAAAAAAGGTATTCGTTTTGCCAAAGAAAACGGTGTTAACCGCTTAACTTACGACAATTTTGATGAAGTGGGTAAAATAGCCCGGGTTTTTCAAGAGGCATCGGTTATCTTAAGGGTTAAGACGCCGTCAGTTGGCAGCCGGATCAATCTTTCCTATAAGTTTGGCGCTGAACCCGATGAAGCCTTGGATTTGTTGCTCAATGCGCAAGATGCTGGGTTAAATCCAATTGGTATCAGCTTTCATGTCGGTTCACCCTGCACGAATGTGGAAAATTATATTGCTTCTCTTAAATTGGTGGTAAAAATTTTCGAACAAGCAGCAGCCAAGGGGATACACCTTACTACTATTGATATCGGAGGTGGTTTCCCACTACAGGTTTACCAGACTCAAAATAATGAGGTGAGTGTTGAATCCATGGGTAAAATACTCACTCCCTTATTGTTGGAATATTTTGGCAGAGAATGTACTTTTGTTGCTGAACCAGGAAGGAGTTTAGTGGGAAGCGCTGGATTATTGATTTCAAAAGTAATTGGAAGAGCTAAACGCTCGGGTAAAAATTGGTATTATTTAGACGATGGATATTATGGGACATTTACAGCTATTCCTTTTGATAAATCGGTTTTTGAATTTTATACGTTGAAAGATGATGAGAAAAAATATCCCTGTATCTTAGCAGGACCAACTTGCGATTCTGTCGATGTTATTGCCGATGGAGTCATGATGCCCGAGATGCAGCTGGATGATTTGGTGATCGTTCCCAGCATTGGTGCCTATTCATGGGCCTCAGCGACAACATTTAATGGTTTTGAAAAGCCTAAAGTCGTTTTAGCCTGAAAAATCCACGGACTTGATAAATCAAGCTCCTACAAAAAATATATATTTGTAAGGGCGCAATTTATTGCGCCCGATTATTGGATCGACCAGCCATGGCAGGTCGAATCTTGGGTATCCATCCTCATCTGGTGCTACTAGGCAGCATGAAAGTCTATCCTAAATGCACGGTTAGCTATTCAGGATTAATAAGCCACCGAGAGTAATAAATAAAGAAATAATTAGGCAAAACGGATATTGAATTCAGGACAAACAGGTAAACAATATCCACAAGCTAAACATTTTTCCATGTTGATTGAAGGTCGATCAGATCCCATGGTAATTGCCCCGGAGGGACAGGTTTCCGAGCATAATCGGCATTTTCGACAATTATTAAGTATAACCGGTTTTTTCTGCTTTCGATCTAAGCACTGATTTAATAATTCTTTAGGAATTGGTTGTTGATTAAAGTGAAGGAGATGAAAATCTAATTCAACTTCCCTGACAACACCTATGGCAATTGAGCTAATTTCTCGGATGTTGCGTACGAATTCGATGGCATCAAATATCCGATCGATACAATGGCCACCGGCAAGGACTTTCATTGCATAAATTCCTTTTCCCCTCATGGAAGCTTTTTGAATAGTTTTAATCATTGTTGTAGTATTTCCCCGGATGATACCCATTCCATCGATATTGATGATCGGAAAGATAACATCAATATTCGGTTCTTCGGCTGCTTTTTCAACAACGTCAACGGCATGGGTTGATATTCCAATTGCTTGAATAATTCCCTTCTTTTTATAATCTTTTAGGCACTCCAGCGCACCTTTTCTTTCTTCGAAAACAGCAGGTGTTGACCGCGCTGCATGTAAATGAAATATATTGATCACAGATCGGCCTAACTCCTGTTGGGCTTTATTGATGCTTTTTTCCATTTCTTCATAGGTCGATACGGTAGACTTGGTAGCTATGATGGCCTCTGGACGATCAGCCAGAGCTTTTTGAAGGTATGGGTAGGTTTGATAAATTTCGGCAGTATCAAAAAAGTTAACTCCATTATCCCAGGCTTTACGAATTAAGTGAGCTCCGTGATCTATTGGAATATTTGCTTGGAGAGGTCCCATGGGAAGAGCACCAATACAAAATTCAGTAACCAGTAGATCCAGCTTTCCCATCCTATTTATTTTCATGTCTTCATCATCCTTTCCCGGGTATTCAGCTTTTATGTTTTTCTGCTGGCTAAATCTAAAACAAGAGTTATTGTAGCACTTTTAATCAGTGAATTTAAATATTCATTGACCATCTTAATCTCATTAAAATTAATATCTCAAAAATTGAGTTACATGCTATAATAAAAAAATTCAAAAGTTGATATCTTTAATGAATAAATAAAGGGAAATTGGTTATTAAAAATTAATGACAAAAATCCATTTGTTGATTCGAATTTTATTATTTTATAAAAAAGCTTCTATTTAAAGTTTATTTAGATAGATTGTCAAGCATCGAGGAGAAAAATATGGTAGTTCAGGCGTACCTACTTCTCCAAGTTCAGGTGGGGAAAGCACAGAATGTGAAAAAAGAGTTAGCTTTATATCCATGGGTCATTCGAATAGACCGAGTGATGGGTCCTTTTGATCTTATTCTTTTGGTTGAAGTCGAGGATAACCAAGAAATTGGGGAAAGACTTCTTAAAGAAATTCAAAGAATGCGTGAAGTAAAATCTACTTTAACCTGTCCAATCATTTAATATTTCAAAAATCTTCATTATGTTGAAGCCTATTAACCAGAATATTGAAAATCCGTAGAATAGGATATTTAGGGATATTATAATATTTAAAGGTTTCCCTCTCAAATTCCCCCAAAGGAAATATAGGAGAATTTGAGAGGGAAAAGCGTCAAGATGAAAGCTGCATCATCAGCTTGACAGGATGGATATTCATGTTACTTGTTGTCACCGGTTGAGGATGAAAACCAAGATTCGACATGCCATGGCAGGTCGCTACATTAATCGGGCACAATACATTGTGCCCCTACATTTTATAATCTTTGGTAGGGGCTTGATTTATCATGCCCCTAGATTTTCAAGACAGAAATAAGAGGAATTCGGTTTTTTTGTTGATAGAATAAGCAAGGATAAGAATAAAATAAAACTTATTAATGGTTATAGTATTCAATAAAAAAGAAAAGGAAAGGTAGTAATAATGGGAGATACATTTGTTTTTCGGTTACCAAGAGAAATATTTTTTGGAACCAATCAAGGGAACGATATTGGTAAAATTTTAGTAAATATGGGGAGAAGAATAGTCATTGTAGTCGGCCGAAAATCGGTTAAGGAAACTGGTGCTCTGGAAAAAATTACCCAATCTCTTGACCGGAACGGGCTAATGTTTTCAATATTTGGCCAGGTTGAACCCGAACCTTCTTTGGACACGGTAGATAGAGGATTAAAACTGGCAACTGATTTTAATTGTGATATGGTTGTTTCGCTGGGTGGAGGAAGCGTTCTTGATTGTGGGAAAGTTATTGCGGGATTGATAGGGAGTGGAGAAAGCATACGGCCTTTTTTTGAAGGATCACCCATAATCAAAGCCGGTGTTCCTTGGATTGCGCTTCCAACTACAGCAGGAACCGGTTCGGAAATGACCAGTAATTCGGTTTTAACCAATATTGATACCGGGATTAAAAAAAGCGTTCGTAGCCCTTTTTTTATTGCTCGGTTAGTTATTATTGATCCCAATTTTACTTTATCAATGAGTCCTTATCTCACAGCTGTTACTGGAGTAGATGCTTTAATTCAGGCAATTGAAGCCTATACGAGTCCTCATTCTAATCCGGTTAGTGATGCACTGGTGTTAGAAGCTATTGAACTCCTTTGGAAATATCTCCCCAAAGCGGTTCAAGATGGAGCAAGCCTATTAAACCGTGAGTATGTGGCCAAAGGAAGTATGTTGAGTGCAATGGCGTTTGCGAATTCATCATCCGGGGCTGCTCATGGATTTTCTCATCTTATTGGACCAAGATTTTCTATCTCCCATGGAGAAACTTGTGCAGTTCTGATGCCCCAAGTTATACGTTTTAATCGAGAAGTATTTTCTAAAAAATACTCTCAAATTATTAACCAAGTCGGCATAAAAGAAGTTGGAAAGAACGACCCAACAGAGGAATTAGCTATGGCTTTTGAAAATTTTCTTGACCAAATACATTTACGGAAAAGATTTAAAGAATTTAATGTTTCTATTGATGAATTAATATCGGTTTTAAGTGTTAATAATATCGGTAAAAATATCACTGAAAATCCAAGACCTTTCCAACCATCAGATATGGTTGAATTACTCAAGTCATCATGGTAATTGCTTTTAAAAAGGATCGTTGATAATGAGGTAGACCTGGAAAGGTTTTTCAGTTATGATAGAAGGAAGTGAGAGGCGTTTCAACCGAGAGGTGATAGAATGAGAGAAGTGTTAGAGCAAGTTGGTGAATTAATGGCAATTGCAGCCCGAACGGCTCCTAAATCAGGTGGAAGTGATTTTGTTCATGTTCACGTGATAAAAGGAAATGATGTCCAAAAAATTGGAGAAGGGATGATTCGGTACGGCGAAGAAAAAAACATTCCAGGTTTTATTCGTGATGGGAAAAATGTGATTGCTTCTGACGTTTTAGTATTAATAGGGATTAAAGACGCAGCTGTTATGAATTTAAATTGTGGAGCTTGTGGGCTTGATACCTGTCAAGAGTTGCAGCCGATTGAGAAAAACGAGTTTAAAGGGCCTCAGTGTATGTTTCGTTTACTTGATTTGGGTATTGCTCTTGGGTCAGCGGTAAAAACTGCCTCACTATTAAACGTTGATAATCGAATTATGTATAGAGTGGGGGCTTTAGCAAGAAAAATGGGTTATACACAAGATGATGTAGTAATGGGAATCCCTCTTTCTGCCCAAGGGAAAAACATATATTTTGATCGAAAGGGTTAGAGGTGGGCCTATGCAGGGTATGTTAAGAATTCAAGATATAATTGGTTTGATTTTAGCGATATTAATTGTTGCTATATTAATCAGTATTATTCTTATTCTGCGAGAAAGTGCTCGGGAAAGAAAGCTTTGGAAAGAAGAGAATGAGGATTTTGAAGAGGAACCAAAGATAAAAAAGCGGCTTTTTACAGAAAAAAAGATTAACTTTCCAATTAAGACAAGGACAACTCCTCCGACTGTGGAAAATGATTTAAAAGAAATCGAGGAAAAACGTCAATGGCAAAGAATTCCTCGGGAAAAAGAGTTATCCCAAGAAGAAGTGAAGTTAAAAAAAGATTTTGTAGTTCCTCCTGAACCAAAAATGGGTTTAGAAAACCAAGAAATGAAACATTTTGAAACCGAGGAACGGTATGTTGAGCCGGAAACTGAGAAGGTTATTCCAAAAATACCCCTTGTTGATCAGAAAAAACCACAGGAACCCCGACAGGCAATTATTGAACGTGGATTGAAGAAATTACAAGAATTTAGTTTAGACGCCAAAAACTTAAAAGTCAATTTAAACGAAGAAACCATTGATTTTTCTCCCTTGTTGTGGGATGTAAAAGAAAAAGTTCAATCGGGAGAACCACTAGGAGATATTGTTATCCATACAGTTTTTAAGGGCATCCCTGGTTTGTCGGGTGAAGATGTGATTGAAATGTATCGTTCTGGTGATGTATCGGTCGTTGAAAAATTAGAAGCTCGTCTCAGGTCGAGAGAAGGAAGGGAGTTTTTAGTTGCATCTCTTTATTTGTCACATTTTATCATACCAGATTTAGATCGCTTGTTGAGAAATGGTGCTCTTTCCGGGGAGGAGTACAATTTACTTAAGGCGGTGAAGTTTGTAGATCGTTCAACCAAAAAAGATTTTGCCCGAGCAGTTTATGCTCAAATAGTTGAGGGTTCAGACGAAGAAAATGTCTAGCCAAAATGCTATTGATGTTTTTGGAAAGACAGAGCATGTTTAAAAGGAAAAAAGCGTTACCAACTTGGATTCAAAATGTTGACCTCGGTCAAAAAAGAGTTTGCGACCGGAATTGGGTACTCGTTATAACCATATTTTTCCTTTTTTTGGTGGTCCTTTTATTGGGGATATATTTCTATCCTTCTTCGGTAGACGATTATCAAGTTTTCGAGAGAGTGAAGAGTATATTATTATTACCAAAATAAATTATTCTACTTGTGATACGGTAAGAAATCACAGATAAGATTTGGTTGGGGGTGATTTTTTGAAAAGTTGGCCATCACTTGTATTGGCTATTATTGCGATTATTCTGTCTTTAGTGATGTTTTCACTTTTATTCCCAGTTAAAGGTTTACTTACTGGAACAACAGAAAAAATAAAGGTATTAGAGGAGAGCATAAAAAATCAAAGTACTTCACTTTCCGAAGTCACCGAGAAAATTTCTGCTTTACCAGATTTCTCCTCTTATGAAAAAAGTATAGCAGATGTTGGAGATAGATTAAATAAAATTAGTGAACAAAGTGAACAACTGACTCAAAAATTAAAAAACTTCGAGAGTTTTGGTACCCAGATAAATATGCTTGATCAAACCATAAATGATTCTGTCAGCCGGATCGAAGGGTTAGAAAAGGCTTTTATTGAATTACGACATCTAAGCGGAAATAAAGACACCCAACTCTCTGAACTAACTACAAAATTAAGTCAACTGGAAATCATAAGTACCGAGATTCCAGCCATAAAAGACCAGCTTCTCTCTTTAAATGTTGATCAAAGATTTGTTGACACCGCAGAAATAATTGAAACTCAGAAAAACAACTTACAAGATCAGATAGAATCTTTAAAAATAGAATTTAAATCAAGCTGGCAAAAGAATGAATCCGAAAGACTTGCTTTTATTGATAAACTGGATTCTTTCCAAGAAAATGTCGAAAAACAAAAACAAGAACTTGTATCTTTCCAAAATAATTGGAAAGAAGAACTGGGGAAATTAAGAAATGAGAACCAGACGGTTTTAACCGCCCTTCAAGACGAATTTAATACCCAGCAGAACTTTATCCAAACCCGGATTGCTGAAATAGATCAGATGAAAGAATCGTTTGCACAACTTGCACAGAATATTACGTCTCTGGATAATAAGTTCCTTCGGGTTCAGGAATTAGAAACTAAGGTAGTTAATTTTGATAATTTAGTGAAAGATATTGAAGAAAAGATGGACGCCATGAAGACGACGGTGGAAAGTGAAGTACAATTGATTCGTGAACAAATTAAAAGTTTTTCCAGCTCACTCCAGGGAATAGAAACCTCTCAGCAATCTTATGTTGAAGAACTGACCAATCTTAAGAATCAATCTACTCAATTCATTGAACTTTCTTCAGTTCTTCCTAAATATGAAACCCTCAATGCTAACTTAGATACTATCAAAAATACTTTAACTGAGACAACCAGTCAATTTGTTTCTCAAAATAATTTTGAAATTTGGAAAAAACAATTAGAAATGCAATTAGATGATTCTGTTAAAACCGTTGAGGACCTGCGAAGTGAAATGGACGCCATGAAGACGACGGTGGAAAGTGAAGTACAATTGATTCGTGAACAAATTAAAAGTTTTTCCAGTTCACTCCAGGGAATAGAAACCTCTCAGCAATCTTATGTTGAAGAACTGACCAACCTCAGTTCATTGATTAATTCTCAGTTAACCAATTTGGATTCCAAAACGAATGTTTTGGAATCCAATCTAAATCAAATGGAGGAGACCCAAAAGACTATTACATCTCGTTCTGATCAATTAGAAATTTTAGTCAATGGATTTAATCAATCCTTAGAAACAACCAAAAGTCAAATGGTTAGCTTATCAGAAAAAATCAATGAACAATTTGACCAAATTAAAAATGAGATTTCTGTTGGTCAGGAAAAAACTTTACTGGAGCTCCAAGATCAAGTTGAAGCGATTGGAATCACTCTCCCAAATATTGAATCATTAGAAGAAATGAAATCAAAAATAAGTGAGTTAGTAGCGAATGAAGAATCGTTAAAACAAAAAATTGATTTAATTCAAAATGAAAAAGCCATGCTTCTTGCTGAAATTGAGGGGAATGAAAAAAATATTGCATTATTACAAGAAAACTTAGAAAATATTCGAAGCCAACAGTCGTCAGGCGATGAGGCTATGGTTATTATTGAGGGAAAGATCCAATCCCTTCAGAACTTAAAAGATGAATTAGAGGATCGATTGGTTAAAACTGACGCACAGCTTCAATCATTGGAGTCGGCTACTAAGGACTGGGGAAATAAGTGGGATGAAATGAATACTCTTTTGGAAAAAAATACTGCTGATGTAAAGCAGTTTGTTGCAGAAGTGAAAGATGAATATCAGAAGATCCAGAATGATATATCCAAGAAAATTGATGATGAAAAATTAAAAACCTCTCTGGATACTTTCAATAATTCAATGAATCAAGTTTTAAACCGGGTTGGAACTCTTGAGCAGTTTAACCAAGAAGTAAATAAAAAAGAAATATTTGCCCGGGTCGATGCTATTGAAGGAAAAATATCAGCAGTAGAAGAAAAAATTGATTCTATAGTTCAGGAGTATGGAATAAGTATCCCAGAAGTAGAAACCATTAAGGAAGCTATTAATGATTTAAAACAGGAAAAACAAACCATCGAAGATAGGGTTGATTTGTTATTTGAAACTCTGGATGGGCAAAAATATATAGAAGAAACCCAACAATCACTGCAAAGCATGAATCAGGAAAAGGATGATTTGCGGGTTGAAATTGAAAGATTAAGTCATGAAAGGTTTGACCTTGAAGAGGATTTGAAGACAAAGCAGGAAGAGTTGAGTCGAATAGATAAAGAATTGGTTATCTTAAAGGAAGAAAAACAGTCAGCAGAAAATATTAAAAAACTGGAGGAAGAAAAAGAGCGAGTAGAAAAAGAAGTACAAAGTTTAACCAGTGATGTTGAAAATAAGTTAAGTCAAATTGAATTTCTCCAGAAAAAAATCCAAGAACTTTCTGCACAATTAGATGAGTCAAAAAAATACACTTCCTATGTTATTCTTCCCTGGGATAACCTTTGGAATATTGCACGAAGATACTATCGTGATGGAACCAAATGGGAGAAAATCCTTGAAGCGAATTCTGATATCATTGATAGCCCTTATAATTTAAAGCCCTATACAGAAATAAAAATACCCCGCATCAGCATGTTGAAGTAATCAAAACAAGTGTAATAGCTATAAGGGAGGCTTGATTTTATGGACCTTATGGAAATCATAAGGAATCGAAGAAGTATCCGAAAATATCGTTCTGATGAAATACCTCAACCAGATTTAAACGAGGTTTTTGAAGCCGTACAATTGGCACCTTCGGCTAACAATCTCCAACCATGGAAATTTATTTTAATTCGAAATGATAAAAAGAAACGTTTAATAGCTCAAGCTTGTTCTGGTCAAGAATTTATTGGAGAAGCTCCTATCATTGTAGTTGCCTGCGCAGTAGGTAGGGGTGGGTATATTGGAAAATATATGGAAAGTTGGCCAGTAGATTTAGCAATTGCCGTGACCCATTTAATATTATCGGCTTGGAATAAAGGACTGGGTACCTGTTGGATAGGAGATTTTGATGAAGATAAGATTCGGGAAATATGTAACATTCCACCTTCAGTCAGAGTTGCAGCGATTACGCCACTCGGTTATCCAGTAAAGACTGTTCCGCCGACTTCAAGAAGGCCTGTAGAAAGGATTATTTGTCAGGAAAGTTTTTCTGAATAAGGAGAAGAATGGGAATCATCAAAATTGAAGTTGAGGATATTTTAACTCTCAAAAAGAGTCATCCTTGCGGTTGTCGGCAATGGAAAGTGATACGCATTGGCACTGATATTGGAATGAAATGTATTAAATGTGGTCATTTTGTTATGATTCCCAGACAGAAACTGGAAAAAACTATTCGGGAAATAAACCGGGAAGGTCACACTTTAAAGCCAATAGATGCTGTTATTGAAGTTGAATAATGTCCTCCTCCTGAACAAAAAAGTTCCGCTATCGGGAGGAGGACGATTTTCTGGTTAGCAATCTTTTTTGATAGTATGAGCAAGTATTTCCTGGGTTTGCCACTGTCCGAAGAGAAAACCATCTCGGGCTATCTTCCCCAAAAAATGTCGTAAGAATGGCGATATGATTGCAGGTTGCGCATCATGGAAATGAGTTCCAGGAAGAGGAAGAAAAGAATGAGCATGGATTTTTGCTCCTCGCATTATAAGCTTCTTCATGAATTGAGCGGTTTCTTTTTCATCATCTTCATTTTCTCCCGGGAGGCCAAAAATAAAATCTACGGCAACCTGGAAGCCATTTTGAATGGCCAGGTCTACTGCCGAAAAAACCTGTTCTCGGGAATGACCTCGATGAAGGGTTTTTAATAATCGATTACTTCCAGTTTGTCCGCCAAAAACCAAAGTTTTACTATCAGAAAATTTTTTTAAGATTGAAATTGATTCAAGAGTAATAAACTCAGGACGGATTTCAGATGGAAAGGATCCAAAAAAAATTCGACCCGATTTGCCAATGATTTTTTTAATCCCTTCTAAGAGTGAAAAAATAGAATTCAAATTTAAAGATCGTCCATCAATTGAATCATAGGCTAAAGCATTCGGTGTGATAAAACGGATATCTGTCAAGTTTTTTTTCTTCATTTCTCGGCAATACTCAAATATAGCTTCAAGACTGCGATGTCGAACATCGGTTCCAAATAGCGAACTTGTCTGACAGAAATAACATCCATAGGGGCATCCACGGGTAATCTCGATGAAGCCATATTTTCCCAGTTTGATAGGGGAAGGTGAATAGAGGTCAAGACGAACCCGATGATTTGATTTTAGAATCACCGAGTCTAAAGCGGGTAAATCATTTTTAGCGTATGAAATGATCTCTTGGATGAGGTCTTCAGCTTCTCCCCTCACCAACCAATTAGCAAGACCTTGAAAGGTTTCTGGAGTTGCCGAGATGTGAGGACCACCAAGACAAATTATAACTTGTGGATTAATTGATTTACACTTCATTAGAAGAGACCGAACCTGTTCACAATCGGGGGTCATAACTGATATAAGTATTAAACCAGATCGGTGATGAGCGATAGCAGACAACAGGTCAGTCTCTTTTGAACAAAAAAAAACTGAAGCTGGTTCCATAAGGGATGGTTTTGTAGCGCTCCTATTAGTACGTTCAAGCTATTTTTATTTCCAGCGGGGTAATAGACGAATACTGGATATTTTTCCATATAGGGTCTGGTTAATGACGAATTTGGTCGAGATATTCTTTGGCTATTTGGGATATTGTTTTAATGAATTCTCGGCATTTTAAGTGCATATTATTTTTTCGGTACTCACTTAATCCTTCTACAGTATTCATAGGAACTCCAATTAAATCAATACAATCTATGGTTCCTAATTCTTTTTTTACATCGTTAATAAAATGTTCTACTAATAAATAGAGATCGTCCCGGGTTTTTTTATCCTGAGCCTGGTCGCGTCCAAATTCTAAGCCCAAAGCCATTATTGAACCAGTAATGGCTCCACAAACGTCACCGGTGTGGCCTAAGCCACCCCCAAAACCGGTTGCCAACCGAGGGAAGAAATGACAAGTTTTTCCTAAATGGTCACACAACCCCATTAATGTTGACTCACAGCAATTAAATCCTTGCTGATGATATTCAGTTGCTTCTGGCATACCATACCGCCTCCTAATACCAATTTTTTTAAAGTTCTTTTAATACTATCAGATTTCACTGAGGATGAAAACCTACTTCAATTAATGGTAAACTCATAACAGAATATAAAAAATATAAATTGATGATAGAATTTATCGATGAAGAACTCTTGCGAATGTGTTGACCACTGCCTATTATTATGACAATGAAATTTACAAATGAGTTGTTTAAAAATTTGGGAAAACCGTTAAAAAATCAGTGGTGTTTAATGCTTATAATGTCACCAGATAGATCCTCACGGCTTCGAAAAACGAAGCCTCAGGATGACGCCTGTAGCGTCAGATGAGATCCTCATGCGGGAAAGCACCGCTCAGGATGTTTTTTTATTCATTACCGTCTTTAAAGAATAGTTTTTTACCTAAGGAGATTTATAATGCAAAAGAAAACCGAGAAGGAATTGAATCAACCGTTAATAGAAGCGATGAAGCTTCATGAGTTTTACCAAGGAAAGATAGAAATGAATTTAAAATGCCCGGTAAGGTCATACCAAGATTTTGCTATATGGTATACTCCAGGAGTTGCCGAAGTTTGTAAGGCAATAGTTCGTGATTCTATGCTTTCTTATGAGTTTACCAATCGATGGAACACGGTGGCGGTGGTTTCAAACGGAACAAGAGTTTTGGGTTTGGGGAATATTGGACCAGAAGCTGCAATGCCGGTTATGGAAGGAAAAGCGCTTTTATTTCGTTATTTGGGTGGAGTAGATTCTTGGCCTCTTTGTTTGAAAACTCAAAACACCACAGAACTAATCCAAATTGTCCAATCCCTTGAACCGAGTTTTGGAGGGATTAATCTTGAGGATATTTCACAACCGGAATGTTTTACCGTTTTAGAGACTTTACAAAAAAGTTTGAATATACCGGTTTGGCATGATGACCAACAGGGAACAGCCTTAGTAACGGTAGCGGGGGTATTGGGAGCAGTTGAAGTCGTACAAAAATCCTTAGATAAAATTCGAGTTGCATTGATAGGAGCGGGTGCATCGAATATTCGGATAGCTCATTTGCTTATAAAAGCTGGAGTTCTTGCTGAAAACATCGTCCTCTGCGATCGAAGCGGAACACTTCATCGAGAAAGAAAGGACTTAGAAGAAAATCATCCCTGGAAATGGGAATTGTGCCAAATAACCAACGGCGATAATTTAAAAGGTGGAAAAGCTGAAGCAATTGCCAATCGAGACTTGCTCATAGCCTTGTCGACACCGGGTCCGGGTGTAATTAAACCTGAGTGGATTCAAACTATGAATAAAGATGCTATTGTATTTGCTTGTGCCAATCCCAATCCGGAAATATGGCCCTGGGAGGCGAAAGAAGCCGGTGCTAAAATTGTTGCGACTGGACGATCGGATTTCCCAAATCAGGTGAATAATTCGTTGGGATTCCCAGGATTATTTCGGGGTATTCTTTCGGTTCAATCAGCCTGTATTAATGATGATATGTGTATAGCAGCTTCCCGAGCTATTTATCGATTTGCGCAGAAAAGAGGGCTTCATACCGATTACATAATTCCCAGTATGGAAGAATGGCAATTATTCATTGAAGAGGCTTTAGCGGTTGCTCAGGTTGCTATTGAACAAAATCTTGCTCGGAAAAAAAGAGATTTAGAAGAACTGCGAAAAGAAGTTGAAGGAGTTATCCTACGAGCCCAGGGTATGGTGAAAGATTTGGTAAAATTTGGATATATTCCTCTTCCTCTGGAGAAGCAATGATGAAATTTATTTCGCTCGAGGATCTGATTTCACGATTGGAAAGCTCTTTAGTTGAGATGAATACAAAATGTTCAGAAAAATTACAAAATTGTATGATAGAAGCCCTAACTAAGGAAAAAAGCGATGCCGCTCGTGAAATGCTTTCCGAGATATTGGAAAACTACGTGATTGCTCAAGAAGAGTGCCTCCCTCTTTGCCAGGATACCGGCATGGTTATGGCAGAAGTTTCAATGGGTATTGAAGTTGCCTTGACGGGGGGAACCTTCCAAGAGGCTTTGGATGAAGCTATACGTCGAGCCTATCAAAAAAGCTATTTCCGAAAGTCAGTTTTAACGGACCCCTTAATCGGAAAGAACACTGGGGATAATACTCCTGGGATTGTATTTATTCAACAAACTCATGGTGACGAGCTTCAGGTCAATCTTCTAGTTAAGGGTGGTGGGTGCGATAATATTAGTGCCTTAAAAATGATGACCCCAGGAATCGCCCCTGATGAAATAAAAAAATTTATCTTGCAGGAGCTGGATAAAAACGCCAGCCGAGCCTGTCCACCACTAATTGTTGGTGTTGGAATCGGAGGAAACGCTGCTTATGCTTTGTATCTTGCTTCCCGTGCCCTCGGGCGTCCCTTAGGGACCCCTAATCATTGTAAAGAGTACCGTCAATGGGAAGAACAGTGGAAAAATGAAATTAACCAACTGGGGATAGGTCCTCAAGGGGTAGGAGGCAAGGTGACTTGTTTAGAGGTTCGTATTGAGAGTTACCCAACCCATATAGCCAGCCTTCCGGTTGGTATGGTTTGTTCCTGTCATGTTTTTCGTCAAAAGAAGTTATCTTGGTGATCAGAATGAAACCTATTAATGAATATATTTTAAAAACTCCTTTGACTATTGATGATGTTTTAATCTTACATAGTGGTGATAAGGTGTTATTGAATGGAGAAGTGTATTGCGCTCGTGATGCGACACATCGTAGAATGATTGCTGATATCAAATCGGAATTAGAGGTCCCTTTTCCTTTAATGAATTCAACTTTTTACTATGCTGGTCCGAGTCCAGCACCACCAGGCAAAATTATTGGTTCGGTTGGGCCAACGACATCAAGCCGCATGGACCAATTTTTGGAATATTTTCTTCAAATGGGTTTAAGGGCGACTATCGGTAAGGGTGAACGAAGCCCAGAGATAAAAAAACTTTTTGAAAAATATAGTTCAGTGTATTTTATTACTTGTGGTGGAGCAGCGGCCTATTTATCCAGTTTTGTTGTTCGTTCCGATTTGTTAGGATATGAAGATTTAGGAGCTCAAGCTTTAATTCGACTTTGGGTTCGGGACTTCCCATTATTAGTTGCCTATGATTGTTATGGTGGGGATCTTTTTGAATCAGGAAAAATTCATCATCGTAGAATCAACCTTATAGAATAAGGATTGGTAATATCTTTTTTGGAGACTCTATTACCGGGCTTTTTTTGAACGGTGGATTATTTGACGGATATACATCAGTCCAATATAATACCTATCCAGAGTTTGCTGGAAGAAGAATTTTTAATATTTATAAAAAAAAGAATCCATTTTTTAGAACAACCGGGATTTCCAGTATTCGATTGTGGAATAAGGTAAGAATGAGGGGATAA
>MWBQ01000217.1 GCA_002069605.1 Candidatus Atribacteria bacterium ADurb.Bin276 | reverse complement strand
TTTTTTAGCTATCTATTCCCAATATTGCTATAAAATATTAGCATAAATGGGAGTAAATAATTTACAGAATAATTGTGACACAGTCTGAATGATGGAACAGTAAAAAATTCAAATCCCCCTAACCCCCTTTGCTAAAGGGGGAAATTGGTTCTTGAGTATATATTATTATCCTCATCTGGTGCTGCTAAGCAGCATGAGAATCTATCTTGAAAAGCAACGGGCATGATAAATCAAGCCCCTACCAAAGAACATAAAATCGTAGGGGCACAATGTATTGTGCCCATTCATCAATTAATGTAGCGACATGCCATGGCAGGTTGAATCTTATTTTTCATATCCATCTGGTATTACGAAATTAGCATGAATTTTTGTTCTGCCAAAGCTTTCTCTTCAAAATGGAAAAGTAGATTTTTATATTGAATTATTCTTAAAAGAAATAAAAAAGATATTCATTTGTTTTAGTATCTGTTATAATGTTCCCTCGAGAATCACGAAGGTTTTGATGAAGTAACCGGCCTTACACTTCCAGTTCTTCCGTCAAGTCCCCTTTTTTGAGTCTCAAAAAGAGCGAATGGATCGTCATTTCAAACAAAGTTATAACTACATATTGGGAACAAATGGTGGCATTTAATGTCCAATGGGTGTACCTCCTCAAATCGATGGATCGGATCTCATCGGAAAAAATGTCAATGAGTGGTTTTGATCACGATCTTTTCGATTTTAAAAAAAAGGAGGTCAATACTTTGACCGAAAAAATAACTTTTAAACAATTTCCGCTTCGTCAGGAAATTCTCTGTGCTTTAAATAAGAAAAAATTCGATAATCCGAGTCCGGTTCAGGTTCAAGTGATGAATGAAACCAATATTATGAATGAAGATCTCATTGTCCAAGCTAAAACCGGATCAGGAAAAACCTTGGCTTTCGGAATTCCTCTCCTCAATACATTTGAAAAGATTCCAACTCAGCCGGCGGTTTTAATTCTGTCTCCAACAAGGGAACTAGCCATTCAGACAGCTCATGAGCTGAAATGGTTAGGGAGCGAGATGGATATAAAGATAGCAACTTTGGTTGGTGGAATGGATATCGTAAATCAACGCCGAGAATTATTAAATGGACCTGCCTTGGTAGTTGGAACTCCCGGAAGAGTTTTAGATCACATTCGGAGAGGAAACTATCGTACTGAAGAAATTCAGACCATTGTTCTTGATGAAGGTGACCACATGTTAGATTTAGGATTTCGTGAGGAGTTAGAAGCAATTTTTGAATCACATGAAAATGTTGACCGAATCTGGTTATTCTCCGCAACCATGCCAAAACAGGTTCGTGAACTCTCAAAAAATTATCTGACTCATCCCAAGTGGATTTCATTAGACCAAGACCTAACCGCTCATCAGGATATTAAACACCGGGTTTATCTCATTCCATTTCATCATCGCTTGGAAAGTCTGGTTAATGTATTACTTTGGGAAGGACCAGAAAAAGCACTGATCTTTTGTTCAACTCGCCAAGAAACGATTGAATGTGCTGCTTTTTTAACCGAAGCCGGATTTTCAGCTAATGCTCTTCATGGCGAAATGACCCAAAGAGAAAGAAATTCTTCTCTCAATTCATTTCGAACGGGAATAACGACCTGTTTAGTAGCAACCGACGTTGCCGCCAGAGGCTTGGATATTGATATGGTAAGTCATGTTATTCAACTAGGACTCCCGGGAGACCTGAATAACTATGTCCATCGAAGTGGACGGACGGGGAGGGCGGGTCATTTGGGATTAAGCATTGTTTTGCTTTCCAACCGCGAAGCGTCCCATTTCCGTAATATGTTTTCAAGAAGTTCACTTAAAGTGGAATGGAAGCCGCTTCCCGATCAGGGAGATATCCAGTTGAAGAACCAGCAACGAATCGAACAAAAACTCACCGATAGGAATGTCACAGTTGAGCCCCATATTCAAAAATGGTCAGAGAAACTGGTAGCCGAAGAGGATCCAGTTGATTTGGTAGCAAAGCTTTTACAGTGGAATAGCAAGGGAAATAATTTGGGCTATTCTTTAAAATTGTTCCTTGATGAAGATAAACAAATCGAGCGAGAAAGAAAATCTCGTTTCCTTCAAGAAAGAAAAAATCACCAGAGAAAAAACCTGGAAAAGAAAAGTCATTCGACTTTTGCCAAAGGAGGAACAATTCGACTTTCAACCGGTACGACCAACGGGTGGGAGGTAGGTAAACTGCTTGGAACCCTTTGTCGAATCTTAGGAACAAGCCGTCAAGAGATCGGAAATATCCGATTACGAGAAGACTACGCTAACGTCGAGCTTTCCCAGAAAGCTTTACAGCTATTTCAGGAAAAGAAACCAAAATTCGTCGAAGAATATCTCATAAATCATATGAGCTCTTCCAAGCGTCCCACACCAAACCGAAGCTCAATTATTTCAAATTAACCAATACCATAACGGGTAATGAATGAAAAATGGTTTTATCCAGTGTGAGAGTTTTTCCTGCGTGTGGATTTCATCTGAAACCGAAAGTGCCATCCTCAGGCTTCGCTTCTTGAGGGCGTGAGGATCTCATCTGACACCGCAGGTGTCATCCTGAGGCTTCGCATTCAGAAGCCGTGAGGATCTCATCTTTTTGTGTCTTGTTTTTTAAAAATACTTCAAAAGATGGGATTCTCACGTCGCATAATACGCTCCTCAGAATGACGGAGTGGGTGGATGGGATTGCCACGTCGTCCAACTAAAAGACGGTTAGCCTCCTCGCAATCAGGCTGTATCACAATTATTCTGTAAATTATTTACCCCCACTTATGTTAATATTTCACAGTAATATTGGGAATAGATAACCAAA
>MWBQ01000216.1 GCA_002069605.1 Candidatus Atribacteria bacterium ADurb.Bin276 | reverse complement strand
AATTGGCTCTGGAGAGTGCCAAGCTCGATTACCAGAAGGCGGTCTATGGGTTTATCCTCTCGAAGGCCCAACTCTACCAGATAGCTGGGAAGGAGATTGTTGTTGAGGAACTGTAATTCCCTTTGCAACATAAAACAGAATAGTTATTAAGTAATCATAAATAATCGAATTTAAATATTTTTTTATAACGGAGTTTAATAATGTTTAATAGCGAATTGAATAAACCGATTATTATAGTTGAAGAGTTAACTAAAATTTATAAGATGGATTCATTTGAACTGAAAGCCCTTCAGAATGTTTCTTTTAAAGTTTATTCTGGAGAGTTTGTATCGGTTATGGGTCCATCTGGTTCAGGAAAATCAACCTTAATGAATCTCTTGGGGTGCCTTGATACCCCAACCAGTGGTCGATACTTACTAGATCAACAAGATGTATCAAAATTAAAGGATAATACTTTGGCAACCTTTCGAAATAAAAAAATAGGTTTTGTTTTTCAGAGCTTCAATTTACTTCCAAAATTGGATGCATTTCAAAATGTGGAATTACCTTTGATTTATGCAGGTGTATCGAGAGTTGAACGATATGAAATAGTTAAAAAATTTTTAACAAAAGTGGGGTTAGAAGATCGAATGCACCATCGGCCTAACCAGCTCTCTGGTGGACAAACCCAGCGGGTTGCTATTGCTCGAGCTTTGGTTAACGATCCGTCTATAATACTTGCCGATGAACCCACCGGAAATCTTGACACTCGCTCAGGCGAAGAGATCATGCAAATATTTCAAACTCTTAATGATGAAGGAAAAACCATAATTTTGGTCACCCATGAACATGATATATCCCTTCATACCAAAAGAATCCTTTCTTTTCGTGATGGCCAATTGGTTGGAGACGAAAAAGTAGAGAACCCGGTTCGAGCCGAAGATAGTCTTAAGACTTATACGGATCAAGAAGAAAAACAGAAACTTGAAGAAAGTCAATTATCTACCAAAAGTTAACCGAGAATAAATTTTCTTATCTTTTTAAGAATTGAACCTCAGGCCAATTTAACAGCACCTAGTGAAGATGAAAATACCTATTTAAAGCCGTCATTGCGAAGAGTTCAACTGGTTTTTGGTTGGAAGACGTGGCAATCACAACTGACGCTGCAAACGTCATCTTAGGTTTTTTATACAGAAGCCATAAGGATCTCATTTTTTCGTGTTTTTAATCTTTTTCCCAGGGTAACCAAGAATAAACGAAAGACACCCTCCCCGCCGTAAAACGGCACCCCTCCGAGGAGGAGAATTGTTGAATTCATTCCACCGTTGGGGAAGATTCAAGGGGGCGTGCCCTTCTCGTTTTTTTGATTTCTTTTTACTTTTTTTATTTTTTCAGGATAGACCCTCGTGCCACTTTGGTGACTCCAGATGGGGATGAAAATATGTATATGCCGAACAAATTCCCCCTTTTCTAAAGGAGGTAAGGGGGATTTGAATTTTTTCCTGTTCCGTCATTGCGAGGAACGAAGTGACGTGGCAATCTCATCCTTAAAGTTTTTATAAAGAAGAAATTATAAAAAGATGAGACCCTCATGCCCTCAAAAAGCGAGGGCTCAGGATGATGGCATTTTTAATCATTAATGTATTTTCAGGATAGAATAAAATATTATTGAGTTACTCTTAGGAGGTGTGAAAAAATGTTAGGTGGTCACCAATCAAGAAAGCAATTTAAACAATTATTTTTAGGAAGTGCGATTTTTTTAGGGCTGGTTTTTATACTCCCTTTTGGAGTTTTTGCTGAAGAAACAAACAGTCCCCCTCTCACTCTCCCTGAAGCAGTAAAAATTGCGCTGGAAAACGGAAATGAAATGAAAAAAGTTCAATTTGATTTGCAGCAGAGTGAATTAAACTACAAAAAAACTAAAGCTGATTTACTTTTGGCTCCTTCGGTATTGAGCGATCTGTCCAATGAAACCGCACTATTAGTTGCCCAACGGAATTATGAAATTACTCGTTCCAATCAAATCCAGGTGGTCGAAGAAGCTTATTACAATATTCTCAAGCTCCAACGATCAGTGGTTTTAGCTCAAGATAATATTAATCGTTCTCAAAAGCAATTGGAAAATGTAAAAGCTAAATATTCATTAGGAATGGTTGCTCAGATTGATGTAATCTCAGCGGAATATGAATTGTCAAAAGCCCAGTCAGACCTTTTAAATGCAGAAAGTAATTTACAGATAGCCAAAATGAATTTTAACCAGCTTTTGGGGAAAGACCTAAATAGTCCTGTAGATTTGGCAAGTGAATTGATTTTTAATCCCTCAAATATTGATTTGAAGGAAAGCGTTGAATATGCTTTGAAACATCGTCTAGAAATTAAAAAAGCTGAGGATGAAGTAGTTTTAAAAACCAAAGAGGTTCAGGTTAATACTAATGATTACACACCGGTTATCAGCCAGCAACTATCTCATATAGGATTACAGATTTCATTAGTTAACCTTGAAAACATTAAAAATAGTATTCAAGTTGAGTTGAAACAAAACTATGAAGTGCTAAGAACTGCAGAACGAGCTGTTCCACTGCAGGAGAAAAGTTTAACCCGGGCTAATGAATACCTGAAAATAGCAGAAGCACGATATGATGCCGGAGTTATTACCAGCATTGAACTTATTGATGCTCGAAACGAAGCATTTCAAGCAGAAAACGCTTATTTACAAGCGGTATTTGATTATAATGTTGCCAAATCAAAATTTTATAATTCTTTAGGAATGTCATTAGAAGAGAGGATGAAAGTATTTTATGAGGAGGGATCGGAAACAGTTCGTCAAAAACAAGAAGCTGGAGAAGAAACAGAATCATCTACTGATTAAAAATTATGAGAATGGAGGAAAAATATGGCAGGTGTTGTTGGAATATATCAAGGGAATCAAATCTCTCTGATTGAAAAACTTTTACCAGAAATTGCTTATCGAGGTAAATCGGGGAAGACACTTTTCCAAAACGGTTATTGTTCGCTCGGAATGATATGGAATGATTCCCAAGCGCCTCCCTTAAAATCGGGGAAAAATGAAATAATTTATGAGGATCAGGGTGGCGATGGGCGTTCAGTGAAAATTGTTTTAAGTCAGGAAAACATTGTTCTTTCTCGTGACTTTCTTGGTATTGCACCACTCTACTATGGTTGGAAAGATAATGAGTTCTTACTATTCTCTTCGGAAGTAAAACCTTTAATAAACCTAGTTCCAAAAGTCAACGAGCTTTTACCCGGACATGTATTTAATGGAAAAAACTCTGTGCCTCAAATAACATTACCGCAAGAATCAGTAACTAAAGATGACCCCAGTCAAATAGCTAAAAAGCTTTATAAGCTTTTATCTGAAGCAGTTCAAAAATGTATTTCAGCTCAGAAAATTGGATCTTTGCTGTCGGGAGGTTTAGATTCAAGTGCTATATCAGCCATTGCACGCCATGATATAAATACATTTCATACTTTTGCCGCAGGAGTGAATTCGGCTCCAGACCTTTTATATGCTCGTAAGGTTGCAGAACATATCGGTTCCATTCACCACGAAATGGTTGTAACTCAGCAAGATTTAATAACAATATTACCAGAAGTTATTTATCATCTTGAGTCGTTTGATCCGCTATTGGTCCGATCGAGTGTAACCAATTATTTAGTCGCCCGTTTAGCGGCTGAATATGTTCCTGCGGTTTTTTCCGGTGAAGGCGGGGATGAATTGTTTGCTGGTTATGAATATTTAAAATCAATCCCTCCCGAAGAGTTGACCGATGAATTAAGAGATATCACGCTTCGCCTTCACAACACGGCCTTGCAGAGGGTAGATCGTTGTGCATCGGCCTTTGGAATTATAGCTTATATACCTTTTCTTCACCCCGATGTTGTCCGTTTTGCTTTAAGTATTCCTCAGCAATATAAAATAAAAAACCAAGAAGAGAAATGGATTTTGCGATGTGCATTGGAAAATAAACTCCCAAATCATGTTCTTCATAGGAGGAAAGCCAAATTTTGGGAGGGAGCTGGGGTTAATGAAATATTAGCCTCCTATGCAGAAGAGAAAATTTCAGCATCAGAATTTGAAGAAGAGCATATTCTGCCCAATGGGTGGAAAATAAAGTCTCGGGAAGAATACCTTTATTATAAAATATTTATAGATTGTTTTGGTGAAATGAACTATCTTGATTGGATGGGTCGGTCAAAAACCTATTCTGAAAATTGACTTTTTTGTTTTTTTTAAAAAAAAAGTGTTTTTCCACTAAAGATACATTAAACTTCTTCAAGGAGAACTATGAAAGCTCCCCTTCTATCCCGAAAATACCATCAAATGAATTCCCCCATTGAGGGGGGTTAGGGGGGTGTGCCCTTAATCCGTCATCCTGAGCGGTGCTTTTCCGCGTGAGGATCTCATCTGGCGCAGCCGGCGTCATCCTGAGGCTTCGTATTCAGAAGCCGTGAGGATCTCATCCTTTTGTTTTTTATTCCTAAAAAAAATAAAAAAAAAGGATACCAAGATTTATACTACTAAAAAAGGATTTTACTTATTGAAATCTCCCCTCGTTTTGAATTCCTTCTCAAAAGGGTTTAATAACCATTAAAAAATCAGATAGTAAATATTTAAGAAAGTGGTAATATGATTCATAAAAATTCATTACTATCACGGAGAATTTTCCATGGACAGTACCAATTTTACTCAAGATGAATTGGATGGTTCCCTTCAAAGTGGAGAAAATCAAGCTATTAAAAAAAATGACCAGGAAGAACTATTTCATATATTCACGTATAGTGAAAATCAATACCGAGAAATTAAAATAAAAGAGGCAGATGAAATAGACGATTTAAGAGATAGTCAGTCAATAACCTGGATTAATGTTGATGGTATCTGTCAGGAAAATATTTTAACCAAGATTGGATCGATATTTGGTATACATCATCTCGTGTTGGAAGATATACTCGACACTACCCAACGCCCAAAAGTCGAAGATTATGAAAATTATCTCTATATTGTTGTAAAAATGATATATAGCCAGAACCAGTCGGATGAAATCATTTCAGAACAGGTGAGTCTTATATTAGGAGACAAATTTGTTATCTCTTTTCAAGAAGAAAAAAAAGGAGATGTTTTCGAAGAGATAAGAAATCGCATTCGTCTCGGTAGGGGTCGGTTGAGAAAAGCAGGAGCCGATTATTTGGTTTACGCTCTCCTGGATGCGATCGTCGATAATTATTTTCTCATGGTGGAACAAATCGGGGATCAATTAGAAGAATTAGAAGATGAATTGGTTGACCATCCTTCCTCAAAAATTTTACCGAGGATTCATTTTTTAAAAAGGAATATGATATTTTTTCGAACCTCTATTTGGCCCATGCGTGAAGTGATCGGTTCTTTAGAAAGACGTGAGTTTCCCTTTATTGAAAAATCCACCGTCGTTTATTTACGGGATATATATGACCATATTACTCAACTTATCGATACAATTGAAACTGATCGAGAATTAATTTCCAGTATGATTGATATTTACCTATCGAGTATCAATAATCGTTTAAATGAAGTGATGAAAGTTCTAACCATGATTGCTACCATTTTTATGCCCCTTTCTTTTATCGCAGGAATCTATGGCATGAACTTTCGTTTTATGCCTGAACTGTATTGGAAATGGGGGTATGCAATTACCTTGTTCACCATGGGAGGAATAGCGTTGATTATGTTATTTTTCTTTAAAAAGAAGAAATGGCTATGAGAGAATTATTCATTTTTCTTTTGGATTTAAGGATTCAAAATATGTTTTTGTATAAAACTTTAAATAAGCATTTGTAACCTGTGAGGAGGTTCTATTATTTATGAAAGAAGAGTCATCAAAAGGGACTCCCCCTTTAATCCGGAAAAAAGGTGGGAGTAAAATGCAAAAATCTTTAGGACCGGTCATTAATTTAGAGGAGCATGTTTACCCTGATTGGTGGCGAAGAATATTTAATTCAATTTATTTAAAAACCGATGCCGATGTTGTTGAAGATAGTGAAATAACCCGCAAAGAGGTCAATTTGTTTATCGAAGCTGTTTCACTATCTCCTGATGATAAAATATTAGATCTTTGCTGTGGTCAGGGAAGGCATTCTTTAGAGTTAGCACGACGAAACATGAAAAATATCTATGCATTAGACCGCTCCCATTACTTAATACAGAAAGCTAAAATTCAAACAAAAAAAGAGGGTTTAGGTATCCAATTTCGAGAAGGAGATGCGAGAAAACTTCCCTATTCAAGTGATTTTTTTGATGTGGTTCTTATTTTAGGAAATAGCTTTGGATATTTTGAGACTGTTCAAGATGATATTAAGGTTTTAAAAGAAATTTTCCGGGTTTTGAAGCCTTGGGGACGGTTATTAATAGATGTCGCTGATGGCGAGTTTTTAGCTGCCCATTATGAACCCCGTTCATGGGAATGGATTGACAAAAAATATTTTGTTTGTCGAGAACGATCCCTTTCGGCTGATGGTCATCGACTTATTTCTCGAGAAATAGTCAATCATGTGGATCGAGGAGTCATAGTTGATCAATTTTATGGAGAAAGACTTTACACTGAAGATGAACTCAGCCAACTCCTAAAAAATTCTGGTTTCAATGATATTGTTTTTCATGGAAAAATATCTTCAAATTCTCAAAGAAATCAAGATTTAGGTATGATGAAACAAAGAATAATCGTTAGTTCTCGAGTAAAAAAACCTTGGACCCCAGGTAAGAAAAAGTTACCACCAAGTATTCGACGAGTTGCAGTTTTATTCGGTGATCCAGGGAAGCCTGACATTTTAAAACCATCATCAGTTTTTGATGACGATGATTTTTATACCATAGACCAACTGAAATCAGCTTTGCATGAATTAAGAGAATATAGTTTTATATATCTCGATAATCATCAAAAACTGGTAAATAATCTCATTTCCCTGAGAGGGAAAATTGACTTGGTTTTTAATTTGTGTGATGAGGGTTTTAATAATGATCCTCGCATGGAGTTACATATCCCCTCT
Source organism: Candidatus Atribacteria bacterium ADurb.Bin276 (assembly GCA_002069605.1). Lineage (NCBI taxonomy): Bacteria > Pseudomonadati > Atribacterota > Atribacteria > Atribacterales > Atribacteraceae > Atribacter > Candidatus Atribacter allofermentans. The sequence continues at coordinate 7,579 of MWBQ01000216.1, read as the reverse complement.
TTTTTAGAAATGATAGGAATTCCCTATACGGGATCCGGACCTCAATGTTTATCTTATTGTTATGATAAATCATTAGTAAGAGGAATGGCTCGGGAGATGAATATTCCAGTTCCGAAAGCGTTTTTTATTAAGCCGGAAGACACCATATTTGATCTCATGATAAATTTTCCGGTCATTGTAAAGCCAAATTTTGGTGATGCAAGTTTTGGAATTACCCAAAAAAGCGTAGCTTATAAAATTGAAGAATTGATGAATGCTATATCGGATATTCGTGGCCAGTTTGGTTATGATAAACCAATTTTGGTTGAAGAATTTATAACTGGTTCAGATCTTAGTTTAGGAATTATTGGGAATTCCCCCGAATCATACCTGGTACTTCCTTTATTGGAGGAAGATTATTCAGAACTACCGGTGGAATTACCAAAAATTTGTGGATATGAAGCAAAGTGGCTTCCTGACTCGCCCTATTGGAAAATTAAGTCGGTTAAAGCTAAAATTCATGAAGAGACTGAAAAATTAATCATAGGAAGTTCGTTGAAACTTTTTGAAAGATTGGAATGTCGGGATTATGTTCGTTTTGATTGGCGTTTGGATGATTTAGGGAATCCACGACTATTAGAAGTTAATCCTAACCCAGGTTGGTGTTGGGACGGGCATTTAGCTAAAATGGCAAAATTGGCTGGAATATCATATGCTGAATTGTTAGAATCAATATTAAAAGCAGCTGAGGTTCGTTTTGGGTTTAGGAGCTTAAATGGGGTAAAGAAAACTTTTAATAATGATCATCAAATAACTAATCAAGAAATAATTTTAAAATAAATATTATCAGGAGGTAGGTCATAATGAGGACTCGTCGATTAGGGAAAACCGATCTCGAATTAACGGTGATTGGATTTGGATCTTGGGCAATTGGTGGTGGAGGATGGAGACACGCCTGGGGCCCTCAAGATGACTCTGAGTCAATAACAGCCATAAAGAAAGCTTTAGATCTCGGGATAAATTGGATTGATACTGCTGCAATTTATGGTCTTGGACATTCAGAAGAAATAGTTGGGAAAGCAATCAAGGGTATTTCGAAAAAACCAATCATAGCAACAAAATGTGGTTTAGTATGGGATGAAATGAAAAATATTTCTAACCGACTTAAAAGAGAAAGCATTAAAGCTGAAGTTGAAGCAAGTTTAAGGAGATTAGATATCGGTACCATTGATCTCTATCAAATTCACTGGCCGATTCCTGATGAAGATATCGAGGAAGGTTGGGAAACAATGGCTCAATTGGTAAAAGAAGGGAAAGTTAGATATATTGGGGTATCGAATTTTAATGTATCCCAAATGAAACGAGCCCAATCAATTTATCCAATTGCATCATTACAACCTCCTTACAGCATGTTGAAAAGAGATATTGAAGAAGACATACTATCCTTCTGTAACCAAAACTCAATTGGTGTTGTTGTTTATAGCCCAATGCAAAAAGGATTACTGACCGGCAAAATGACTCGGGAACGGATTGCAAGCTTTCCGGCTGATGATCACCGAAGAAACGATCCCGAGTTTAATGAGCCATTAATTAGCTATAATCTTGAATTCGTGAATCAACTGATTCCAATTGCCAAAAAACATAATAAAACTCTTGCACAACTAGCAATTGCTTGGGCTTTGAGACGTCCTGAAGTGACGTCAGCTATTGCAGGAGCCCGACATCCGGATCAAATAGCTGAAACGGTTTTAGCGGGCGATTGGACACTTCCTCAAGAGGATATTGACAATATTGAGAAATTGTTCCGGGAGCGTAAACAAAAAATTATGAATAAATAATTACAAAAATCATAGAGGGTGAAAGCGTTACAATTGATCCGATAATTCTGCTTCGCCCTCTACCCTGAAAACACCAATATTGGTGAAAAAAGAATAAACAAAAAAAGAAAAAGGCACACCCCCCTTAGTCCCCCCCTCAATGGGGGAATGAATTCAACAATTCCCCTCCTTGGGGGGTGCCGCTTTACGGCGGGGAGGGTGTTTTTTCGGTTTTTCCTCGATAACCTGAGAAAATTATAAAGAAATTTGATTAAAGTTGAGATCCTCACGCCCTCAAAAAGCGAGGGCTCAGGATGACATCGGTAGTGTTAGATGAGATTCTCACGTCGCACAAGACGCTCCTCAGAATGACGGAGAAAAATCTCCCCCTCTCCCCTTCAACCTTTATTTTGCCCGATTAGTAGCGACATGCCATGGCATGTCGAATTTTGGGTTTTCATCTTCATCTGGTGCCACAACCTTAGCATGAGGGCTTATCATGTTTTTATTTATCCAATAGGGGGATAACACTCCCATTTACTTTTTTCATTTCGTTAAAGAAAGCCAGTAAGTTATTTATTGGGCAATCTGATCCAATTTCGTGTGATGCTGAAATTATATAATTGTTTTTAGAACCTAAAATTTCAATACAATTTCTTACTTCCGATTGAACGTCGGTAGGAGTGCCAAAAGGTAAAGTTTTTTGAGTACTTATTCCTCCCATAAAAGCGAGGTGATCGCCAAAACGGTTCTGAAGAAGTTGAATGTCCATTGCCTGTGGTTGGACGGGTATAAGAACATTGAGTCCAATTTCAATCATATCATCCAATATCTCTAAGACGTTTCCACAGGAATGATGGAAAACCGGTATTCCCTCTTTTTTGGCGACATTCCATATTCTTCCCAATCTTGGTTTAAGAAGGTCTTGCCAGGTTTTTCGAGCAATCAACAAACCCCTTTGAGTCCCATAATCATCCCCAGTATAGATTCCATCTACGCCAAGTTGGATCAGTTGACGAAGAACCTCGATTTGGTAATCAGTAATGAGATCCAAAAGCCTTTCTAATTCGGTTCGATTATCAATAAGATCAATCATGAAATTCTCAAAACCTCTCAATAACCAGGCTCGTTCCATAAGCACCCAACCCTGGGTTGAGAGAATAAAATATTCTTTTTTTTGCCAATCCTGAAGTGGAATAAAATCCTGATATAGAATTGAATTCTGGGGATCGGGGAATTGAAAGGAATTAAAGTTTTTCCAATCCGTTAACGGATGATAACAAGGGAGATACCCTTCCGATTTAACAAGATCCCATCCAACTCCAAAAACATCGTAGTCAACCCCCTTTTCTTCATCCAATTTTACTTTTTTATGGGTATCGATATAGAGGAAATGGTTTCCTAAAAGTTCAGGGAGCTCCTTTTCCTGGATTTGAAAATGGTTGAGAAATTCTTTTTTCATTCTCCAGGTAAAATCGATTTGATGAGGAAGCCGATCGCTTTTTTGGTGATGGATAGCGTGATTGACTCTTTCTTTTTTGGTCAAAGCAAACCCTCCTTTTTCAGAAATGGGAGTCCAGCTGCACCCATAACACTCGCTTTTCCCTTGAAAGTCCCGAGTTTCAAATCAGGAAGGGAGAACGACCAGAATTGATGTTTAACATAATAAGATTCAACGAGCTTGAGCCAGAAATCACCGGACTCGGAAACTCCACCTCCTAAAACGATGGCTTCTGGATCAAAGATTTGAGCAATGTTAGCCAGACCAATTCCAAAATAATAAGCAGCTTGATGGACAATATTGGTATAAGGGGAAACATTCTCCAGGGCTTTTTGCATTATTACAGCACCGCTCACCGGTTTTTTAGTCAAATGGTAAGCTTCTCTTTCCATGGCACTTCCCGAAGAGAGAGCCTCGAGGCACCCGGCGTTGCCACATCGACAAAGGGGGCCACCAGGTTCAACAATAATGTGGCCTAATTCGGCAGAAATGCCTCTTGCTCCACGAATGAATTGCCTTTCCCAAATTAAAGTTCCTGAAATTCCAGTACCGACACTTACATATACCAGGTTCCGATATTTTTTCCCAGCTCCGAAAAATACCTCAGCGATGGCACCGCTCCGTACATCATGTTCCAAGTAGAATGGAAAATTTAATTTTTCAGAAAGAATCTGAACAACCGGAACGTTTCGCCAGTTGAGATTTTCTGAATAAACCATAACTCCACGGTTTATATCAATTAATCCTGGGCAAGCAATTCCCATTCCAACTAACTCATTCTGTTTTTTTAGTTTTTTCATAAGTAATTGCGCTAATGAGGCAATATCATTTAAGACTTTCTCTATCCGTCTTTCTGTTTCTACTGGTATTTTTTCGTAGGCAAGAATATCCAGTTGTTCATTTACTAATACTCCAGCTATTTTGGTTCCTCCTAAATCTATTCCTATTGAGTACGCCAAAACTTATCTTCCTTTCTAATATTTTTTATGAGCTTATTTTTAGTGAAGTAATGAATTGTATTGCACTTCATCATACATAACCGATAGGATTTTATTGATGTATCAGATTGAATATGATGAGTTATTCCTAAAATTAATATAACAATAAGAGCAATAGGTATAATTATAAAGTTACAATTTAAATGATTACGAATTCAAAATACCCTTATGGCTGTTTTTCCTTTATTTAGTTGGAAATACCTTGATAAAATTTGGCAAAAACTCAGTAAAAAAAGAAGATAAGAACCCTATAAACGAGGACTAAACTGAACTATTGCTAACCAAGATCCAAAAAAATGAAAATTAGAAAATATTTAGTGATAATTAGCACTAATATATCATATTATATAAGAAAGTTTTGATATCCAAACCAGACTTTAAAATAAGGTTTTTTCAATTTTGACAATATTTTCTATAAAAACTTTGAAATTGAATTTTTAACAAAGAAAAAAGGATGATTTGAAAATGAGTCGAATTGGTATTTTTGGAAATATTGTTACCCCTCAGCTAGTGGTTGAAAATTCAATGCTCTTAATTAAAGATAAACGAATCGCGGGAATAATACAATCGAATGAACCAGAACTAAAAATTGATATAAGGTATGATTATTCAGGAAAATATCTTTATCCAGGTTTGATTGACCTTCATCTCCATGGTGTTTTAGGTCAGGATACAACTGATGGTGATAAAAATGGTTTACAAAAAATGGCAAAATACCTAACAACCTGTGGAGTAACAGGATTTTTAGCTACAACTGTTTCTGAAAGTTATTTACGACTTAGAAAAGCCATTGAAACAGTATCTAAATTGGACAAAATTCATAATTCTTGTTCAAAAATTTTAGGCATCCATTTAGAGGGACCTTATTTATCTGAAGGACGAAAAGGTGCACATAATGCAAAAAACCTAAGAGTGCCAGATCTTTCAGAGATGAAAGAATTTTTGGAAATAGATCCCGGCTTGATTAAAAGAATTACTTTAGCACCCGAACTTCCGGGGAGTTTAGAGCTTATAGAATATTTAAGTAAACAAGGTGTTTGCGTATCTTTAGGCCACAGTCAAGCCGATCAGGAGACCTGTTATTTGGCTTACCGCAAAGGAGCACATTTAGTAACTCACTTATTTAACGGTATGGATCCACTGAATCACCGGAAGCCAAATTTACTTTCTTTTGCCCTTGGTTTTGATGAGATAACTGTTGAACTCATAGCAGATATGATTCATATTCATCCGGATATTATTAAAATTGCCTTAAAGTGTAAAGATGAAGATCACTTTATTGCAGTAAGTGATGCTGTTAGGCCAACTGGTTTTAAGGATGGTGAATATGAGTTTGGAGGGGAATTGATGGTTGTTGAGAAAGGAATTGCCCGAATGAAATCAACGATGAGTTTGGCGGGAAGCACCTCTCCCCTCAACCGGTGCCTTGCCAATTTACGAGCTCATTTTCAAATATCACATCCACGATTAGCAAAAATTGGAAGCCTTATCCCCGCTCAGCTTATAAAGATGGAACATCAAATTGGTAGTCTTGAAATCAATAAAAATGCCGATATTGCTATATTCGATGACCAATTTAACTGCCATGCTACCTTTATTAATGGTGAGCAGGTTTTTTAATTAAATAAGTGCCCGGCGCATAATATTAATGGACATATCCTCTTTTTTGGCATTCATTAAGAAATTCATGATATTTTTCTTGATATTGAAGGGATATTGTTTTTTGGGGCTCGTAGACCTCGTTAATTTTCACCATTTTTTGACTGGCAAGCGATAGGCTTCCATGCAAATAAGAAGCAGCGATAATACAAGCACCCATAGCGGATTCAGTTGTTTTCGGGAGAAATATTGGTTTTGATAGGATGTTGGACCGTATTTGACACCAAATAGGGCTATTTGAACCGCTTCCTGAAGAAAAAACTCTTTGGATTGGGGAAGATCCTAATTTTTCCAATATGTAATAACTATATTTTTCAATATACCCTACTCCTTCAAGACAAGCAGTGTAAAACTCGAGTCGACTTGATTCTTTCCGAGATTGGAAAAACTCAGCTTCAGGTGAAGCAAAAGGAAGACGTTCCCCCTTTCTGGTTAAAGGATACAAAATTAGTGATGTAGGAATGGACATTTCCACTACCCTACTATCCCATTCTTTTAAATTTTCATTTGTAAAAAATTTTTGTAAACATTCACCACCAGTATTGCTGGCACCACCGGGTAACCAATAGCCGGCAGGATGAAGATGACAATAAATTCTTCCTTTGATATCTTTGATCAATTTCTCAGAAATTCCACGAATAACTAAAGTAGTTCCAACAGTACTCGAGATATCACCTGGTATCCTTGCACCAGACGCAAAAAAAGAAGCTGTTCCATCTGTAGCTCCAGCTATTATTTTCAAAGAAGGTTTAAATTGAAATTGCTTGGCGATTGAAGCCTTTATGATACCTGATTCTTCTCCGGTTTTTACAACTGGAGGAAGCTTTTGAATATCGATTTCTAATTGATCCCGAATAAAGTTTGGCCATTTCATTTCCAAAAGGTCAAAACCCATTTTAAGTGAATTGGATATATCAGACTGAAAAAGACCACCGGTTAGTTTCATTAGTAAAAAATCACCGGCATGTAAAAATATTTTAGTTTTATCATATATTTTAGGAAGATGATTTTTAAGCCAAGCTACCTTACATAGAGCAAAAGAAGGATCAAATTGATAACCAATTTTTTGGGTAAAATCCTTAGCTACCCTGTTGATGTATAAGGATTCCTCTTTTGCCCGACTGTCATTATACATAATAGCAGGAAGAAGAGGCTGACCATTTTCACCAATAGGTATGATAGTTCCAGATGTAGAATCTATGGAAAAACAATGAATATCATATGAAGAATATCGGTTATTTTTTAAATCACGCAAAGTTTTTTGAATGCAAATTTGGGTTTTATCCCACCATTCATTGGGATCTTGTTCAAATCGATCTCCAAATTTATTTGAAGAAAGAATATTTTCTTGACCATCAGCAACAATATTACCCTCAAGGTCTGAAACCAAACATCGTATGCCCTGAGTTCCACAGTCGATACCCATGACTAAAGCATTATCTTTACTCATTTTTAAGGCCACCTTTTATAAAGAGTTATTCATCAACATCAAGACCCGTAAACTTTTTCACTATCCAAGCAAGAAACCAATACCACATTTTATCTTTTCTCAAATTTTATTAAGGTAGAATACCTTCTTTGAAACTAGGTCACTTTGATAGATAATCATATTCTATCCTGAAAAT
>MWBQ01000215.1 GCA_002069605.1 Candidatus Atribacteria bacterium ADurb.Bin276 | reverse complement strand
TTTACCCAACATGGTAATTTTTTAATAATCGATATAAATATCTGATTAAATAAAAAGAATTAAAATTACTCAATAAATTTCTATTTTAGTTACTAACCTATAACCAAAAGAGTACTACTTCAAAAATCCTCACAACAAACACGTAAGACTCGCTCAACATTCCCATTAGTTAATTGGTTTGTCCTTCTTATATGGAATGATTCTCTTTCATTATGATTTTTTTAGATAGATATGCATTCTAGCACACGGTCTTAGATCGTAATGGAAGTAATTTTCTTAAGTTATCATAGAAAAGAGTACAACCGTTTTTTTTTGTTGGAAAACGATGCTGCCTCAACCTCTAAAATAAAAACATAAAAGATGAGATGCTCACGCTCTTGAAAGACTCAAAATTAGCATGAAGGCATTTTAAACCATCATTGATTACCCATCATTTTTAAATGCCACTTCTAATCACTCAATCACAGAAAGACTACTATTAGCACCAACAGAAAATATCATTATACAGTAGCGATCTCTTAAAGCATGAAGTGATTTCAAATGAATATAGAAGGGGGGTGTAAAACTTATCAACATACTTATTCTAATGAAGGCTATTTAAAATAAGCGATTTAAAATGAAATAAATTTAAAAGGAGGGTAAAACATGAAGAAATATTTACTCCTGATTGTTATTGGAATAGTTTTATTAGCAAGTTCACTCGCTTTGCCTCAAGAAGATCCTTTAGCCTACTATAAGCAAGCAAAAATCAATTGGCGAGCGTTTGAGGGGACACAACTTACCATTGGGCTCAATAAACATCCTTTTACCGAATCATTGCGACCCTTGCTTCCTCACTTTGAAGAGCTAACCGGCATTAAAGTTGCTTACGTCATTTTACCAGAAGAAGAGTTCTTTGAGAAATTATTAATCGACCTCAGCAGTGGAGGTGGAATATTCGATGTGTACATGACTTCACCAATGTTTGAATGGAGGTATCAATATGCCGGATGGATCGAGGATCTTAACCAATTTTGGAACAATTCTGAGTTAACCGACCAAGAATGGTATGATCGTGATGACTTCTATGAAAAACCACTCAGAGCGAATATGTGGGATGGAACCATTGGTGGTGGTCTTGGACAGGGAAGATGGAATGCAATACCGGTTATGGCTGAATTTTTCTGCCAGGTTTATCGAGAAGACCTCAGAGAAAAATGGGGTTTGACGGTTCCGACTAATTATCCTGATCTTCTTACAACCTTGACCAAAGCAGCAGAAATGGGGAAAAAGGAAACACCCCAAGTTTATGGAGTGGCCAACCGTGGAATCAAAAGCTGGTCAACAGTACACTCAGGGTATTTCACTGCCTTCAGCACTTATGGTCAAAAAGATATCAATCCCGATCTAACTGCAGCAATTAATACCCCGGAAGCAAAAGAGATCACTCAAATCTGGGTGGATATTTTACAGAAAGCTGGACCTCCTGGCTGGCCGAATTATACCTGGTATGATGCCAAACAAAACTATGCAGCCGGTCGATTCTATGAGATTACCGACTGCGATTTCTTTGCTGCAACTTATGAAAATCCTGCCCAATCAGTAGTAGCTGGGAAAAATGGATATGCCCTTCCAGCAGCGGCTCCAGATGGCAATATTACCTCCAACATGTGGACCTGGGCACTGGGTATGAGCTCTTTTTCCAAATATAAAGAAGCAGCATGGTTATTTCTGCTCTGGGCTACTGCACCACAAACTATGCTCGATGGAACATTAATTCATGATAATTTCAATCCAACACGTAAGTCAGTGTGGGAAAATCCCGCAGTTATAGAAAAAACCATGAAGTGGGGAACCGAACCCGGACAGTACCGAAAAATTGTTGATGATATGTATGCTATGTATGGAGACATTCGTTGGACTCCTAATCCCGATGTTACCACTGTAGGTGATATCTGGGCTGAAGCACTCCATGAAGCTTATGAAGGGAAGAAACCTGTTGAACAAGCTTTAGAAGATGCGGCAGCAAAAATAAACGAATGGATGACTAAATGGAAAAAGTAAATGGAGGTGAATCGGGTGGGATTGAATCCCACCCGATTTTAAGGGAGGCTGAGGTAATTTGATTAATCCTTTCGGAATAAAAGAAAGTTTTTGGAGCAGAAGAAAAGCCTTTCTCCTTTTTTTACCGGCTTTTATTATCACGGTCGGAATTTTGGTCCCTTTTGGATATTCGGTAGTAATGTCTTTTACCGATTTTAATTTAACTTCAGGTACCAGTAATTTTATTGGTTTTGGTAATTATCTAAAAATGACCAAAGATTCAGAATTTTGGAATTCACTGAAAGTCACACTTTTATTCACTTTAGGAGCTGTTTTGTTCGAGGTGGGAATTGGTTTTGTTGCGGCATATTTATTAAATTTGGGATTGTTGGGGCAAAAATTATGGCGTACTTTGTTTTTATTACCGGTTATGCTACCACCTACTGTTGCGGCTATTATGTGGAAATTAATGATGGCGCCCATCCAAGGAGTTTTTAATTATCTCCTCCAATTAGTTGGGCTTCCGGTTTCGGAATGGTTAGGATCATCTTCTACAGCACTGATTTCGGTAATTTTGATTGATGCTTATGTATTCATTCCCTTTGTTGGAATGATTTTTTTGGCAGGAATTCAAAACCTCCCCAAAGAACCCTATGAAGCAGCTGCCGTTGATGGAGTGTCAAGCTGGTTTACCTTTAGAAAACTAACAATACCACTTTTGAAACCAGTTATATTAATTGTTTTGTTATTTCGAATTATGGATTGTCTAAAGCATTTTGACATCATTTACGCAGCGACCAAAGGGGGACCAGCCAGTGCCACCATGACCCTTTCAGTTCAATCGTACTATCATAGTTTTAGATGGACTAACATGGGGTATTCCTTTGCCCATCTTGTGGTGTTATGGGCAATTGTTTATGCTTTGAGTTATTTATTAGTGGAAAAATGGAAGAAGGCAGTTCGCGAAGTACACGGAGGTTAAGTAAAAACTTTTTTGGAGGTCTTACCAATGGGAAACGAAGAATTAACCTTGGGAAAAGTTTTATCCGCCATTGGATTGGTTCTCATTATGTCCTGGACCATTTTTCCTCTTTATTGGGTTTTTAATATGTCAATCCAAACACCAATCGATGTTATTTCCTATCCACCAAAATTTTACTATGATGCCACCCTCGAAAACTATTCGGTGGTTTTAATAGGGAAAGCCTGGTTAGGAAAATATGAAACAGTTCAAACTGATTTTCCCAGGTATTACTTGAACAGTTTAATCGTTTGTTCAGGCGCAGTGGCAATTAGTATGTTGTTAGGTGTCCCTGCTGCCTATTCTCTGGCCCGCTTTGCTTTTAAAGGGAAGGAAAATTTTGCTTTTACTCTTCTAAGTTTCCGTTTTGCTCCTGGTTTGATTGTCATTATTCCTCTTTTTGTTATTTTCAGAAGACTAGGACTATACGGAACTTATTATGGGATGATGTTGGCTTATCAACTTATTACTCTTCCTTTTTCGGTTTGGCTGATGAGAGGTTTTTTTGAAGATATTCCTATCGAATTAGAGCATGCTGCTCGAATTGATGGATATAGCTGGTGGGGAGTATTTCGAAAAGTAAATCTTCCGTTGGTAGCCCCTGGAATAGCTGCTACCGCTATTCTTTCATTCATTTTTGCTTGGAACGAGTTTTTATTCGGATATGTTTTATCTTCAGATATTACCCGACCGGTTACTCCCTCATTAATGGGTTTTATTTCTTACGAACAGGTATTATGGGGACAAATGGCAGCTGCTGCGATTATTACTCTTTTGCCATCGGTTATTTTAGCTATTTTTATTCAAAAGTATTTGGTGCGGGGATTAACTTTTGGTGCAGTAAAGGGATAACAGATGAAGGGGGGGTAAATGTGGCTGAGATAGAATTACGGAAAGTGGTCAAGAAATACGGAGAATTAACTGCTGTAAATGATTTAACCTTTAATGAAGAAGATGGTGAATTATTGGTTTTATTAGGAAGCCCAGGCGCCGGAAAAAGTTCCACATTAAAAATGATTGCTGGAGTAGAAAGCGTTTCTTCGGGAGAGATAATCATGAATGGGCAAGTAATAAATCGATTTGATCCTTCTGAAAGAGACATGGCAATGGCTTTTGAAACCTATGCTCTTTATCCTCATTTATCGGTTTTTGAAAATATAGCTTTCCCTCTTCGTTCTCCAAAGAGAGCTCAAAAGTATTCAGAAGATGATGTTAAAAAGATGGTTCAAGAAGTCGCCGAATTTTTGGAAATAGAAATGTTGTTAGAAAGAAAACCGAAAGAATTAAGTGGTGGTCAACGGCAAAGAGTCAGTCTTGCAAGGTGTTTAATTCGAACTCCACAACTTTATTTATTTGATGAACCTATTGCTCATCTTGATGCCAAGCTCCGACATCGGTTACGAAGAGAACTTAAAAAATGGCAACAGACAAGAAAAATTACAACTCTTTATACGACAACTGATTATTTAGAGGCATTTTCCATGGGTGATCGAATCGTCATACTAAACCGTGGGGTTTTATTACAAATCGGGAAATGGGAAGAGATTTATAATAGACCAGCTCATTTGACTATTGGAACTATTATTAGTGATCCTCATATGAACACTTTTTTAGGAGAAGTTGTTTCTGCGGGAGACAAAATATCTATCCAGGTGAAAGACATTAGATTTGATATTCCTTCTGAAATACAAAATCAAATTATAGAATCCAATGTAAAAGAAGTGATAGTGGGGATATTTCCCAGTAAGATTCAACCTGTGGATCGAGTGGAAAATAAAAGTTTAAAATCGAACAATTATGTGGAAGGGCTTGTTGAGTTTATTGAATCTCGGGGGTCAAGGAGAATAGTTTTTTTAAAAACACCACACAACCTTACTTTTACTTTACAACTCCCCTTAGAACGACCAATTAGAATCGGGGAGAATATTATGTGTTTATTTGGCAAAGAGAATATTCAAATTTTTGATAAAGATACTAAAAAGAATATTATGCTCTTATAGGGGAAGAGGGGTGGGGTGATTGGCAGAGGTTCGAGTTGAAAATGTATGGAAATACTATAGAGAAGAAGCTGGGCTTGAAAAAAGAGTAGAAGCGGTAAGAAATGCAAGTTTTACTTGTAATGACCAAGAATTTTTATGTCTATTGGGTCCTTCTGGCTGTGGAAAAACCAGTACTTTGAGAATGATTGCTGGTTTAGAAAAAATTTCTAAGGGTGATATTATCATAGGAAACCAGAGGGTGAACAATTTACCACCAAAAGATCGAAAGATTGCCATGTCTTTTGAATCTTATGCTCTT
>MWBQ01000214.1 GCA_002069605.1 Candidatus Atribacteria bacterium ADurb.Bin276 | reverse complement strand
TGCAGCAATACCGGCATTGATCATATCTGAAAGAGGTTTCCCCTCATCAAAGGCTTTTTGAAGAGCTTCGGCGGTTGGATAAATGGTATCAAACATGGTTTTTTCTCCAATTTTCACCTTTCCTCTTCTTTCGATGCCACGAGCAAAAGCCACCATTAGGGCAACTAAGTCTTCCCGAGTAAGCACGCTTTTTCCGCAAATGGCAGTTCCTGCATCCATGAAAGCGGTTCCGTACAGTGGGCCCATAGCTGCTCCACCAGAAAAAATGATCGCCTTTCCAATCGATTGGAGGAGGCTTCCAATATCATTCTGATCAGCAGGGTAAGCGTCCACAGCTTCTTTCACTTTTTTAAAGGCAGCAGTGACACTTTCTCCATGATCGGAATCCCCAATTGGAGAATCAAGGTCATTCAAATATTGGCGATTTTCCTCAAGTCGATTTAAAATTGAAGTAAATGACTCTTTAATCCTATTAAAAGAAATGGTATCAGCCATTGTTATTCGTCTCCTTTAATGCTGAATGAGATGTACTCCATCGCAAGGAGCATCAATTAACCGTTTTAAGTCTTCATCAAGTTTGGTGAGCGTAATGGAAAAACCGCCCATCTCCATTGACGTAAAATACTCTCCAATATAATTCCGATGAACAATGATTTGATGATCGGTAAGAATTTGATGGAGTTTTCGATAGCAAATATACATTTCTAAAAGCGAGGTTGACCCAAGACCACTCATCAGAATTGAAACTTCATCTCCTGCTCCAAAAGGGAGATCCTCAAGGATTTTCTGAGTAATGAGGGTGGTGACTTCATCAGCAGACATCAATTTCGTACGCTGTATTCCTGGTTCTCCATGATGGCCGACTCCAATTTCCATCTCATCGTCACCAATTTGGAAACTCGGTTTGCCAGAAGAGGGCATAATACACGGTGTGTGAGCCACACCAAGACTGCGGGTGTTAAAGATGGTTCGGTTGCCAACTTCTTTGAGGGTGGCAAGGTCAGCTCCCTCTTGGGCGAGGGCTCCCATCATTTTCCAGAGAACCACTTCACCAGCAACTCCTCGTCGATTATCCATTCGATCCTTTGGAGATGACGCAACGTCATCATTTACTACTAAGATTTCTACCGGAATTCCTTCATCTTGAGCTAACTCTGCAGCTATTCCAAAGTTCATAGTGTCACCAGAATAATTCCCAATACATACCAATACCCCTTTGCCACCATCAACTGCTTTAATGGCTTCATAGCAACGCTGAACGGGGGGAGCGGCAAAAATATCCCCAACTGCTACGGCATCTAAAAGACCTTTCCCAATATATCCAATAAAAGCTGGCTTATGCCCTGAGCCACCTCCAGTTATTACACCTACTTTCCCTTGAATGGGAGCGTTGGAATAGACTAAAACTCTTTCATTAGGGAGACGTTTCACTTTATTTGAATTTGCCAGTACATATCCTTCTACCATCTCTTCGATAAGATTTTCATATTTATTAATAAATTTCTTCACGTAGTTGACCCCCTTGTAAAATATTTACCTAATTTTAGCTTCCAATTTATTGATAAATAGACCGTAATTTTTTTAAAATTCTCATGTTACTTGATAATCTTGGTAATAATTTTTCAATACTTGGTAAAGTTTTTGGTATTTTTCAAATAATGTCTTATAAAGCCGATTATTTTCTGAAGATGGTTCTAATACATCCCCATGTCGAATAAACCTTCCGCATCCGCTTTGAAATGAATCAAAAATACCAGTTCCGACTCCAGCAATAAAAGCCGCTCCAACCGAAGCTGGATCATCAATATTGGTGGTTACGACTTCAATACCAGCAACGTCAGCCATAATTTGACACCACAATTGGCTCCTAGCGGCTCCACCCGAAACAATCAAGTGGTCAGCTTCAAGCCCAAAATCTTTCAGAATTTCTATCGATTCTTTTTGGCTGAAAGCAACTCCTTCTATGGTTGCCCGAATTATATGCCGGATGTCGTGTTGGTAGCTTAAACCAAAATAAACACCACGAGCATTAGGATCGGAATGAGGGGTTCGTTCTCCTATAAGATAAGGCAGGAAAACCAGCTGATCACTTCCTGGTCCAACTTCACCAGCTAATGAGTTGAGGTGATCGTAACTCAAGTCCTTTTGGAGATGAAGTAAAGAATGACGAAGCCAACGGTACGAACCACCTGCAGCTAAGGTACACCCCATTAAAAACCATTTTCCCGGGATAGAATAACAAAAGGAATGCAAACCTCTATTTTTTTGGTCCATTTTTGCTTCTTCAGTTTGAGCCATTACAACACCAGAAGTTCCCAATACACAAGACATAATGTTTTTATCAATAACTCCAAGACCAATACCTCCGGAAGACTGGTCGCCACCACCACCAACAACTGGGATTCCTTCTGGAAGGCCCGTCTCTTGTGACACTTTTAAAGAAACATATCCAGTTATTTCGGTTGATTCAACCACTCGAGGAAAACAAGAAAAATCAAAATTAAAATCTTTGATAAGCTTTCTTGACCAGGTGCGTTGCGCGACATCAAAGAGTAAAGTACCAGAGGCATCTGATACTTCAGTGATATATTCATCGGTTAACCGATAACGGAGATAATCTTTGGGAAGGAGATAATGTCTGGATTTTTGTAAAATATCCTTTTGGTGTTTACGAAGCCATAAAAGTTTGGGGAGCCAATATCCTGTGAGCGGTGTGTTGGCAGTATTTTGTAATAGCTTCTCTTCGCCAATCATTTCTCTTATTTCATTTAATTCAATAAAGCTTCTCTGATCACACCAAATCAATGCTGGCCTGAGGGGTTGACCTTTTCCGTCAAGATTTATTAAACCAAGCATTTGTCCTGATAAACCAATAGCTTTTATAGAATCTAGGCTTCCGATTAGTTGTTTTATTTTCTGAATTAAAGTTCGAAAAGCTTCCCACCAATCATAGGGATTTTGCTCGGCCGAATAAGAATCTGGATATGATACAGTCAGTTCAACTGATGCTGATATTATCTTGGTATTATATAAGTCGAGAAGCGATGCCTTTAGGGATGATGTACCCAAATCAATACCTAAAATGTATTCCGCAGGCAATAGCGACAGCTCCCTTCATTTTTTTAGATTAATCCCCCCAAAAAATAAAAAATATACAAATATACAATTCAATAATTAATAATATAAGATTCCTCCATCAACATTGATTGCCTGTCCCACAATAAAATCGGCATCATCGCTGGCCAGAAAAGCAGTAATACCAGCTAAATCTTCTGGAATACTAATCCTTCCCTTAGGAGTCATTTTGATGAATTTCTCTTTCTTGACCGGATCATTTAAATTAACCTGACCTAATGGAGTATCCACAATACCTGGGCAAATAGAGTTAACGTTGATTCCCAAGGGCGCAAATTCTCTTGATAGTGCCCGGGAAAAGTTCATCACAGCTGCTTTGGTTGCAGCATAGGCAGCTTGGGCAACATCTCCATTTTTTGCACCTATAGAAGAAACGTTAATAATTTTCCCCGATTGCTGTTCTACCATAACTCGACCGATTTCTTGACACATTAAGAATACACTCTTTGCATTTACAGCAAAAATCCTATCCCAGTCCTCCTCTCTATAGTCGACCACTAATCCGGATATCATAATCCCAGCATTATTGACTAGAATATCAATTCGATTAAATTTTTTTAGGGTTTCTTCTTTTATTTTCACTGCAGTATTTCGTAAACTGACATCTCCAATAGCCAACAAACTGGGACGGTGGTAGTCTTGTTCTATGATTCGAGCCACTTCTTGGCAATTATTCTCATTTATATCATTAATAACCACCGAAGCTCCTTCTTTGGCTAAACCAATCGCAATAGCTTTTCCTATTCCCTGTCCAGCACCGGTTACTATAGCAATTTTATTTTCGAGTCTCAAAGAAAATCCTCCTTTCAAAAAAACTATGATATTTTTAAATTTATAAACTTTGCTATTTAAACCAAGCTACAAATATTATGACTTCTTATGATGCTTTCTAATGACCGTTATCAAAAAAGAATAAAGAAGATAATTATCTTTTCATTACATACCAAGATTTAAGATCCATCTTCATTATTATAATACCATTTGCTCGGTTTCTTTATCAAAAAGCAACAGGTAATCACTGTCAATTTTTAAAAAAATCTTCTCATCTTCTAATCCAAAAAAATCAGGGGTAGTCTCGACCAAAAGTGTTTTATCACCACAAAGAACGTGAATAATTTTCGAATCCCCTAATGGTTCAACCGCAAAAATAATTCCTGGAATCAAATTGGAACTGTTATTGGATTCATCCTTAAATATTTGTAGATTCGTTGGGCGAATACCGAAAATCCATTTTCTTGATAAGATGTTCTCCAATTCCCTGAGTTTCGCAACTTTTTGCTCATCGTGAATTTCAACTGAGTGGCCTGAAAACAACAGAATAAAACTTTTTTCTTTAAGTTCAATAGAACAATCAACAAAATTCATTGGAGGCTCTCCCACAAAGTCAGCTACAAACAAATTTTGTGGTTTAAAGTATATCTCTTGTGGTGTACCAACCTGTTGAATAACTCCAAAATTCATTACCACAACCTTGTCGGCCATTGCTAATGCTTCAATCTGATCGTGTGTAACATAAATCATGGTTTTCCCCAATTCTCCATGTATTCTTTTCAATTCTGCTCTCATACGGTTTCTCATTTTGGTATCTAAGTGGGAAATTGGTTCATCTAACAAATATACATCAGCATCTCGAACCAGTGCTCGAGCAAGGGAAACTCTTTGTTGATGGCCTCCACTTAAACCTTTTGGATATTTAGTCATTACATCAGTTAATTCTAAAATTTCTGCTAATCGTTGGACTCGACTTTTTATTTCATTTTCAGGAAATTTCATAGCATGCAACGGAAAGGCAATATTATCAAAAACTGTCATCGGTGGGTATAACGCATAAGATTCAAAAGCCATAGCTATATTGCGGGTCCCCGGATCCAATTCGTTTACCAATCGATTACCAATATAAATCTCTCCACCCGTGATTTTTTCCAAACCAGCGATCATTCTCATGGTTGAAGTTTTCCCACATCCAGAAGGTCCTAAAAAGGCAACAAATTCACGATCCTGAATGGCAAGGTCAATCCCCTTTACCGCTTCAACTTTTCCGTATTTTTTCCATAACTTCTTTAACTCTACTTTAGCCAATGTCATTCACATCCATTCATCACAATCTTTATGCGAATTGAAAAAATTACTCTTCTTTTAACAATACATTCAGACCAGTAGTTGGATGGAAGTAGTGCAATTTATCTGGCTGAAAACCAAAATAGACTCTTTGCTTCATCTCGAAATTTAAAGAACCTGAGTATTTCACTTGAAATTTTATTTTTTGTTGAGCCAAAGTGAGTATTTGTATCATGCCCAAAGGTTCAACGACATATACTTCTGCTGGAAAGAAATTTTCCTTAGGAGCCATGCTCACTAGTATGTCGGAGGGGCGCAATCCAATCTTCAAACGATCAACATTGAGATCATTGATTATTTCAGTCATTTTTTGGTTCAAAACCATCTCGAAAGCTTCATTCCGAAGGATAATTCCCGAAGTGGTTGATGACAAAAAACTCTCGAAAAAATTCATTGGAGGATCTCCAACTAATCCACCAACAAAATCATTCTTGGGAAAATTAAATATTTTTTCCGGTTCAGCAATTTGCAAAATGCTTCCCTGATTTAAGACAATAACACGATCTCCCACTCCTAATGCTTCTCGGTAATCATGGGTTGTATAAAGAGTTGTTATTCCGAACTTTCTTTGAATATTTTTTAATTCCCCCCGAAGCCGATGGCGTAACTTAGCATCAAGGTGAGCAATTGGTTCATCCATTAAAAATACCTTAGGATTCCTCACCAACATTCGACCCAAAGCAACTCTTTGTCTTTGCCCACCACTCAGTTGGGAGACATTTCTATCCAATAACCAATCAATTTGCAGAAGTTGAGCTATTTCTTTAATCTTTTGGTCGATTTCATTTTTGGGTAGTTTTCTAAAAGGTGAATGCAAGGGGAAAGCCATATTTTGATAAATTGTCTTATTCGGATAAAGAGCATAAGTCTCGAATACCATAGCTACATCTCGTTCGGGTGGAGGAAGTTGATCAACTCTTTGTTTTTCAATATATATTTGACCAGCAGCGATTTCTTCAACTCCTGCAATCGTTTGAAGGAGTGAAGTTTTTCCAGCACCCGATGGTCCTAAAATCGTTAATAACTCTCCGTCCTTAACTTCACAATTTACTCCTTTTAATGCAATTACTTTCCCGTATTTTTTCCATACATTCTTCAGGGTTAAGCTTGCCATTTAAGATTCCATCCTTTTCACAATGCCGTTTCTCATCTGTAATAATTCTTCTTTCTCCCGGATTCTTTCTCGATTAAATTTTCGATACCAGGGAATAATTAACAGAAGAGCGAAACCCAAACCGATCAAAGGAACAATCCAGATTGGAAGATATTTTTCCAGCCAACCCAGCCATAAAAATCCAAGACCAAAGGTGGTCATAACTGATACAAAAATTCGATCCCCAAAGCCAAAATCCACTGGACTTCACGCCCTTTCCAGCAATTTGAATCACTCGTTAAAGATTATTATCCCTTCACAGCACCTAAAGTTAAACCGCGGATGATGTATTTTTGAACTGCGAATGTAAATACTAAAACGGGAATAACCTGTAAGGTTGCAACTGCAGCTATTTCACCCCATTCAATCGCCCGCGAAGTAACCAACCCTCGGATTCCTACTGGGACAGTTTTTGCCATAGCGGCAGTTAAAACATTGGCAAATAAAAATTCATTCCAAGAAAAGATGAAACAGAGTATTGCAGTAGTTACTAAACCCGGAGCACTGAGAGGTAAAATGACCCTCCAAAAAGCATCCCACCTGGAGTATCCATCCACCATGGCTGCTTTTTCAAGGTCACTAGGTATGTCCTCAAAAAAACTTCTCATGATCCAAACCACAAAAGGTAAATTAAAAGTGGTATAAACAATCACTAAAAGTGATCGAGTATCGTGAAGCCCCCAACGAGTTGCCATGATAAAAAAAGGAATAACTAATACGATAGAAGGAAACATACGAGTACTTAAGATCCAAAAGGAAATGTGCTTATCTCCAAAAAGTTTAAAACGAGCCAGCGAATAAGCCCCAAGAGTTCCAACTGCTAAAGAAAGTAAAGTCGTACTTGCAGATATGATAAGACTATTGTAAAACATCGGTAAAAAATGACGCTTGGTAAAAGCCGATATAAAATTTTTTGCGGTAGGGTGAAAAAAGAATTTTGGTGGAATAGCAAAAATATCGAGTCGGGTTTTTAAGGAGGTTAATATGAGCCACAAAAAAGGCATCACATTCACTACCAAAATAATCCCAATAATAATTATAGCGATTATGGTTTTCGTTTTGTTTTTTTCCAAGAGTAACCACCCCAAAATCAGTATTGTCTATCCCATTCAGTTTCTCATGGGGTCAAACCGTTTGCTTCGCCCGGCTTAAAAGATTTACTAAAATAACCGAAACAATCATTATAATATACAGCAAGATAAACGAAATCGCTGAAGCTTTACCAATCCCCCACAGGTAAAAGGCATTCCGATAAATGAACATACTTAAAACATCGGTCGCCTCTCCAGGTCCACCCTCGGTTAATGCATATACAATATCGAAAACCCTGATAGCAT
The DNA here is from genome assembly GCA_002069605.1 of Candidatus Atribacteria bacterium ADurb.Bin276. Classification (NCBI taxonomy): domain Bacteria; kingdom Pseudomonadati; phylum Atribacterota; class Atribacteria; order Atribacterales; family Atribacteraceae; genus Atribacter; species Candidatus Atribacter allofermentans. The sequence continues at coordinate 6,141 of MWBQ01000214.1, read as the reverse complement.
CCATAATTCTTAAAACTAAAACGATGAGGATAACCGGTTGAAGCAAAGGAAGAGTAATTTTCCGAAACACTAGAAAAGGTGATGCTTTATCGATTCGGGCAGCCTCATAGGGTGCAGTAGGAAGTGCTTCCAACCCAGCTAATAATACCATGATAAGAAAAGGTGTCCATTGCCATATATCAACAACCATCAATGCCGGAAGTGCACTCGTAATATCAGCCAGCGGAGCAGTAGCGTAACTCATCAGGTGAAGCTTACGAAGGATAAAGGTAACTAAGCCGAACTCCGACTGATAGAGGTAAGTCCAGGTCAAACCAACGACAATCGGTGCCATAATCATTGGTAGCAAGATGAAAGTTCTAACAATTCTCGAACCAGTAACTGTTCCTTGTAAGATAAGAGCAATACACAATCCTAAAAAGAACTCAACCACAACAACAACCACTGTAAAGGTAATTGTTGTTCGAAGAGAACTCCAAAAAGTCGGATCTTTTAATATATTTCGGAAATTATCCAAACCAATATACCCTTTCAGGGTATCCGCTGCTCGTGCTAAGTTATAATCCGAGAGTGAAAGGTTAAAGGCATAAATAGTTGGATAAACGGTTATTATAGCCAATAAAATGATAGTGGGGAGCAATAAAGCCCATTTAAACTTGGTTTCAGTGCTCGATATCCAAAAACCAAAACGTTGAAAAACCGAAAGTTTTTTAAGTGACAATCGACTTTCCCCCTTTTGCTGCACAGAGATTGATATCTCTGTGCAGCAAAATTTTCTTAAAAATTACGCCTTATTTATAACCACCTGTTTTCAAGAGTTCTTCAACTTTTGCCGCAGAAGTATCTAAAGCTGACTTCACGTCTTTCGCTCCAGCAATAACTGAGTTAATTTCCAAAGCAAGAGTTTCAACCATGTCATCCCATTCCGGTATTCTTGGTCGCCATCCAGTACTGGCAGCAGCTTCGTCTGTTGCGGCAAAACTTGGGAATTTATCACGTAGTTCCTGAACTCCATAAACTGACATCCTGGTTGGTGAAGACCCGTGACCTACTCCACGGAGTTGGATATCTTGACTAGTCGCCCATTGAATGAAGAGGAATGCCGCTTCTTTGTTCTTGGAAGAAGTCGGAATACCTAAGCTGGAACCACCATAATGAGAGACTGGGTCCCCATAGGATGGTACCGGGGCATATCTCATCTGTCCAACCACTCTCGATTCTTCTGGATTTTCCATACTTCCATAGTTTTCATCCCACTGAACCGATTGTGCCACTGTACCCTGTTGAAGAGCGGTACTGACATCGTCCCAAGTCCAAGTGGTTACTCCAGGAGGAGCGAATTCTGCCATCTTTTTATAAAATTCAGTAGCTTTCACACCATTCTCATCATTAAATTTTACATTGTAGTTATCATCATAGAATTCACCTTGAAATGCCCATAAAATACAGAGCCATTCACAAACCACTGAGAGGTGACGTTTAGCCATCATACCAGTCCCATAGAGTTCGGGAGGATGATTGAGCTTTTGCATGGTATCCATCCATTCATCCGGCTTCTTTGGAGGTCCAGCTACACCGTATTTATCGTAAACGGCTTTATTCCAAAATAAATACTGGATGACACTATCGAAAGGATAACCATATGCTTTGCCATCCCACATAGTCCCTTCCCACATCCTTGGATAGAAATCATCGAGGGCATTATCCGGATTGACTAAAGCAGGGTTGTCCATATACTGCTCGAAGGGTTCAATATACCCAGCCTTAACATATTTTCCTGTCCAGGAATAGTCAAAGTTGAAGACATCATATATTCCGGTTTTTGATGCAAAATCCATTAATGCTTTTTCTTCAAGGTGTGGATGGGCCTGACGCTCAACAATAACTTTAATACCGGTTGCCTTCTCAAATTCAGGTACAACTTCTTCGACCCAATAGCTAGGGGGAGTGGTTTCGGTTATAAACCGTAAGGTAACCCCGGCATAGGGTTTGGCTGCTTCTTCTAAACTCCATCCAAAGGCAATAGACGTCATTCCCAGAACTAATATCATTACTCCCAATAAAATAAGAGATTTCAGTTTCAATTCAATCCCTCCTTCTTAAGGTATTTCGTTAAATAATTAATCTGTTCGAATACAAAAATTACACCACAAAATTTTTTTACCAAATCTCACCTCCCTCATTCCTATAATTTAACCGATTATTGAATGCAATATCCACCATCAATAACCAGGGTTTCACCAGTTACCAAATTGGAAGCCTCACTAGCCAGGTAAAGAGCCGCAGCTGCAACTTCTTCTGGATAACCAAAACGACGAAGGGGAATTTTCTTTTTCATAGCTTCTCCCACTTCCCCTGACCAGGCTTTTATGCCCAATTCAGTGAGAATAACAGTTGGAGCAATAGCGTTGACATTAATACCATATTCAGCCCATTCCAAAGCTAATACTTTCGTCATACCAATAATCCCGGCTTTACTGGAACAATAAGCTACATGCTTATCAAGGGCGATCAATCCCGCCTGAGAAGCAATGTTGATAATTTTTCCTTTTTTCTGTTTGATCATCTCTCGACCAATGATTTGAGAGAGCATAAAAGGAGCTTTCAAATTTACTGCCATCGTTTTATCCCAGATTTCCTCGGAAAGATTTTCAGCATCATCCAACATTCCTACTCCGGCGTTGTTTACTAAAATATCAATTCGAGGAAAAACTTTAAAGCTCTCTTGATGAATTCTCTTAAGGTCAGTATTTTTAGTAATATCAGCAATAATAGGAAGATTTTGATTGGTCCGTCCGGGAAGGGATTTGGCTACATTGATCACTTCCTGATTTAAATCAACCAATATAATGTTTGCCTTGTATTCTGAAAATACCTGGGCAATGGCTTTACCAATTCCTTTTGCAGCTCCAGTGATTAGAGCGGTTTTCCCTTCCAAACTAAAATTCAGAGAATATGGTTTTTCTCCCAAAATGATCACTCCTTCTTGTAGGTATTTTCCTTATACTAATATGCCATTAATAGCCTGCAACTATTGTTCACAACAATAAACCTCTAAATAAAATGAATATTAACTCCTTCTTTATTTTCAAGCCTCTATCTTTTTTAGAATGGCATTTGAAGAGAGGTTGTCGATAACTAAAATGTTTACAAAACCGCCACACAGAGCTCCGATAATTGCATCAACCTTATTTAACCCTCCGGCAACACCCACAATATCAGGCACTTTTTTAAGTTCAGTTAAAGGGACAGCAATTCTTCTCTTATTTCCCTCAAATTCAACTATATTGCCTTGTATATCAAAAAAAGTGCCATTGATAACACCAACTGCCTCTTTCTCTAATAGTTCTCTATATTCTTTTTTAGTTATGGTTTCGGTATCAATTAACATGGTTTGGGGTGTAACATTTCCAATCCCAACTAAAGCCAAATCTATTTTCTCCGAAAGGGCTGCTTTAATAATAGAATCCTTTAACATCGCATCACGTGTTTTTTGATCTTTAGTGAATGCTGGAGCTGGTAGAAAATATACTTTGGCATGAAGTTTTTTTGCAATGCTTCGAGATATTTCTGTGGCGACAACATTCGCTGAAATTCGACTTAAACCGCCTATTAATTCAAATATTTTAATATTATAATCTCTTTCTTCTAAGGTTTTTATGTATTGAACAAGTTCATAGAGAGTTCTTCCCGAAGCAACGCCAATACTTAGGTTTGGTTGAATAAACTGATTTAAAAGATGCGCACCCTCTTCGGCAACACTTTTTATGATATAGTCAGAACTATTACTAAATACTTCTGTCACAACAACCTTTTTAAGATGGAAAACTTCTTGTAGCCTTTTTTCCAGGTTTCGAAGATGACTATGGTCAGAACGATGTATCTTGATCTGCACAATTCCAACCTCTCGGGCTTTCTTTAATAGTCGGGAACATCTTTGCCTGGACATCCCCAGCAATTTAGAAATATCGAGGATGGAAAGATCATTCTCGTAATAGAGTTGTGCTGCTTTTGTCATTAATTTTTTTTCTGATTGTTCGTTAACCATCATTATACATGATAATAACATTTGTTAAATTACATATGTTATTATCATGTATAATAAAAAAAAGCCTTTAGTTTGTCAATCAGAAATGTAAATTAATAAGAAGTTAAATCGAAATACTTTTTCCATTTAATACCTTTTTGTCCATTAACAAAAAATTTATAAAAATATTTATAATTAAGAAATGACATAACTATTCTTTTCAGTTTATTTCATTTATTATTGAATCGTGTAGCCACCATCAATAACTAAGGTTTCACCGGTTATTAAATTTGAAGCATCACAAGCCAAAAATAATGCAGCAGCAGCTACCTCTTCTGGATAACCAAATCTGTCTACCGGTATTTTTCTTTTCATAGCTTCACCAACTTCTCCTGCCCAAGCCTTTTCTCCCATTTCGGTGAGTATTACAGTTGGAGCAATTGCATTAACATTTATATTATATTTAGCCCATTCCAGGGCTAAAATTTTTGTAACACCGATTAATCCTGCTTTACTTGCCGTATAGGCAGCATGTTTTGGTAAAGCCACCAAACCAGCTTTTGATGCAATATTTACAATCTTTCCATATCTTTGTTGAATCATTTGCCGACCTATAATTTGAGCCAATCTAAATTGTGCAGTTAAATTAACAGCTATGACATCATCCCAATCTTTTTCAGACAAATTTTCAGCATCATCTAATCTTGAGATACCAGCATTATTAATTAATATTTCTATCTTTCCAAACTCCTTAAGACCAACATCTAAAATTCTTTGCAGTGTGTCTGATTTTGTAATGTCACCCTGAACAAAAACAGCTCGACGTTCCAATTTTTCAATCTTTTTTAATATATGATCAACTTCTTTGTCAAAATCTACTAGTACTAAATCAGCACCTTTCTGAGCAAATACTAAAGCAATAGCTTTCCCGATACCTTTTGCCGCCCCAGTAATAACAGCAACTTTTCTCTCTAAACTAAAATTTCCATTAAATGGAACATAATCCATGGTTTGCCTCCAAAAAATCAAGCCGGAAAAACTTATTTATAAAAGGTAAAAATATTAATAAACCATTTACTTACAGCATGATATGATTTTTTTGGTATTTTCTAATGCTTCACGGGCATATTTCTCTGGTTGACTTCCCCAGAGTTCAACAGTCAAATAGCCATCATAACCGATTTCTTTTAAAGTCTGATAAAAGGAGATTAAATTCACATCACCTTTACCGGGAACTGCTCGGGTTTCCGGCGCTCCAATTAAACAATCTTCAAAATGAACATGAACTAAATCTTTTCCAAATGATTGCACGACATCAACAATATTTTCCCCACCATAGAAAGCGTGAGATGAGTCTAAAACTAACTTTACCTGATCAGAATGACACTCATTCATAAAATCAACTGCTTGCCAGGATGTTGTTACTAAGTTTGACCAAAGGGTATTAACAAACTCAATCCCAATATATACTCCTAATTCTTCAGCCCGCCTAATGCCTGGTCTCATTTGATCAAGCGATCGGTTCCAAGCTTCTTTCCAGGATGTTCCATAAACCACCACCCCCGGAACCACGACTAATACTTTGGACTCTAAATCATTACATAATTCAACACATTTAACCAAATAATCAGTAGCAGCCTCTCGCTCAGATTGAAGAGGACTAGAAAAATTCATCCCAAAATAATATCCACTAATTGCTGGAACCTCTAAATTACATTCTTTTACCAATTTTTTTATAGCAACTCGATGTTCTTTATTAATATCATACGGCCATACATGAGGACGTGCAGCATCTAGTTCTATTCCATCATATCCCAGCTTTGCTGTCCGTTTTATGGCTTCTTCAACCAAATAAGTTGGCACCCAGCCACCATGAGGACCAAAAGCATAGGCATGTAAGCTGATTTTCACTTTAGCAAGCCCCTTCCTTTGTTAAATTTCTTTAAAATTTAATATATATAAATGCCTCATTTTTTTTATTAAAATAACTCAATAATTCATTTCTTTCCTCGAAGTTAATATCTTTTTTTACAATCTTCTTACTCTCCAATCTCCTTGGCGACTGCTCGGAGATGCTTCAACCCTTGAACCGCTAATTCTTCTCCAGAATCAGC
>MWBQ01000213.1 GCA_002069605.1 Candidatus Atribacteria bacterium ADurb.Bin276 | reverse complement strand
CGATTATGAGTAAGATTGGGATCATACCAGGTAAACTACTTGACTTTAAAAGTTTAGATCAAAATATTCAGGAAGTTCTCAACCAGGCTGCAAAAGATGCTTTAAAAGCTATCGGTGAACAATCACCAGTTCCTGTTGTAAATAACTGGCGTTACATTACCACGTTTATGGGGTCTTATGGGACTTCTTATATGATGAGAGCTGTTATTGCTCTTACTGGCCTTGGTGCCAACCTACCTGAAGATTCTGTATACGCTGTAACTTATCGGGATTGCAATAATGAATATTTTAATGGCAGCAAGAATTATATTATTCATTTTGAAAAAGATATGACTCCTCCAGCGAATGCTTTTTGGTCTCTCATTATTTATGATTCGTCTGGATATATAGTTGAAAACCCAATTAATCGATACAGCTTGAACAGCAAACAAAATCTGATGAAATTTAATCCAGATGGATCTCTGGATATTTACTTGCAAAATTCTTCCCCTGGAGCGGAGTGGGAGTCGAATTGGCTTCCGGTTCCTCCCAGTGGATTATTCAATGTTACCCTGCGAATATACTGGCCAAAACGTGATGCCTTAGATGGAACCTGGATATTACCCAAAGTTTATCCTCGATAGTATAGATAGATATTCATATTGCATATTTTAATTATTCAGGGTATATATGAAACAAAGCAATTTAAATTAGTCTAAAAAGTATTAAAACCTAATAAGGGAGGATACTCATATGGAGTTGAATCCAAAAGAAAGTTCACCACCTATCAGCTGGAATTTACTCGAGGACAACACACATATTTTAGCTAAAAGTGTTAAACACCTGAAAAAAGCTCAAAAAAAATGGGACTTTCGATTGTTTGAACAGATGAAACAACAATTTCAAGAATCTTTAAATAATATAAAAGAGTCCTGGAATGCCCTGGAACCTTATGTTGAAAACGAAATGACTCTTCATAAAGAATATTTAGCCACTGAACAATTCATAAAAGACTTTGAGCACGAACTAGCTGAATCAAATATTCTTTTTCAAGGTAAGTTTCCAGATTATATTTTTCCACCCTATCACCTCCATTTTGATTTGGAAAATTATCAAGTTCTTCTTATCTTGGGCAGGAAAAGTAAACGTTTTTCTGTTTTACAACCACAAGAATTGGCAATTTTAATCGCCAATGAATATAAGACAATATATAACCGGCGTTTTAATTCTAAGAATTTTCTTAAGGATTTACTCAACGCCTATAAGATAGCCAATTGCCTTTCATTCAAACAAAAGGAAGCTCTTTGGGGAAAAGCGGTTTCTCTTGATAAAATATATGAAATACTCACAGTAAGACGTTCAACTCACCAAGAATATCCGAAAATTCTCTTTCAATTTGAATTAGGTCTTTTAAAGGAAAGATTCGATCTTTCTTTGAATGAAGAATATGTATTTGAGTTTGGATTTACTCGAAGCGCAAGGAAAGCTTTAGTCGTTGTGGATAGTCAAGGAAGAGAAAGTCGAATCAGTACATTAACCATTTACAAGGAGGAGCGCCCTCATGTTGATTGAAGAAAAAGAAATCGAACTTTTAAAAAGAGGAGAACCTCCAATTAATTCTGATATTCTAAAAATTATTACCATTGGTCGGGAACTATGGCTGGATTTTTTTAAAGAATACTATCTCAATAATTTTATTTATCAGGGTGGAAGCAAGGTCAAGGTTGTGGTTGGATCAGAAGGAACGGGTAAAACTCACTTATTGCGCTGCATAGAACAAGAGGCACGTGATCAAGGGTACGCCACCGTTTTTTTCTCACTCCGTGATTTTTATTTTAAATTAAATGACCTTACCTCATTGTACAAAATGATAGTCTCACAAATTGATTTAGAAGAGCTAGTCCGAGGCCTTTGCCGGAAAACAGCCAGTATGCTTGGATATGATAGCAATCATTATGATGGATCGGAACGCCTCCTTCCTATAATGGTTGAAGATGGTATGACGAAAGTTACAGCAGAAAAAGAAATTCGCAATACTGCCAGTCAAGTTTTTAAAGATGCTGATTTCGGTAGTTCATTCTCGGCTTTTGCCTATACAGTAGTTAAAGAACGTATGATAAAAGGTAAGGATGGAACCTTAACAACGGCTTTACGATGGTTGTCTGGTGAAAAATTAGAGCGACAGGAACGACAAACGACTTATTTATTTGAGAAACTGCAAAAATCGAATGCTCGTTATTGGCTTAATTCTTTGATTCGTCTATTGAAGTATGCCGGATGGAGTGGTTTGCTTGTTCTCATCGATGATGTAGATATCATAACCCGACGTTCTCCAGAAACAGCTCGCTATTATTACACACCAAATGCCATTAAAGATGTCTGCGAGATAATACGACAACTTATTGATGACACAGAGTTATTAGAAAGTTTTGTAATGATATTATCTGGTCGATACCCTATGCTCGAAGATGAAAAAAGGGGATTTAAAAGTTATGAAGCTCTTTGGATGCGCTTACAATCAGGTTTAGTAACAGTTAACCGATTTAATCGTTTTGCTGATATTGTAAATATGGATGATTTCGTAAAAGCATTGAATGACCAATTAGAAACAAAATTAACTTCCAAAATGAATGAACTTTTCACATCGGCAGGATATGAACGGAAATATCTTGAAGAACTCCCTGACACCTCGACCATGAGTAAGCTTCGCGCTATTGTAATGGAAAATGCCATGTTTATGAAAAAAAAGGAGGGATATTGATATGGACCATTATAATAAAAATCGTATGGAAGCCATTAAAGTAGTTGAAGCCCTCCGAACTGGAGTACCAACGCGAATTTCGACGAGAACCTTACCTGATCTTCGTAAAAACCTCACCGAAACCCTCCGTGCTGACCTCGATTTATTAACCACCGGAAAAATACCTCGTGGTAGATTAATTTGGGGTCAATACGGTCAGGGCAAAACCCACGTTTTAACCACTACCGAACATTTGGCTCTTGATCGACAATTTGCAGTGAGCTTCGTCTCACTCAGTCGTGAGGTATCCTGCCATAATCTTTTTCATTTTTATGGCCGGGCTGCTTCTCGTTTAAGGACTCCTGATTCTTCGATGTTCGGACTGGAACGTGCTTTATCAAAAAAACATGCCAGCGATCTTCAAAAAACATCAATACTTGTACCAGACAGATATATACATCCTCTCCCTGCAATTGTTATAGAAAATTATTTACATTCAGCTGGAGAAGAGCAGAACTTGCTTTATGGAGACTTAATGGGTACTCGTATTCCATTGACAGAATTGAAGCGAATCCATCGTCAGAACTGCTCTGAAAAATTTCCCACTTTTGAAACCAGCTTTCGAATGATTGACCACGCAAAAGCTTACTTTGGATGTTTAGCAGACACGATAGTCTTTTGTGGTTATCGCGGGTGGGTCATTCTTATCGATGAATTAGAACTTGTGGGACGCTTGGGTAGTCAATCCCGACTCAAAGCTTATCAAAATCTTCAATGGTTGCTTAATTGGTCGAATGCTCATCACTATCCAATTTACGTTATCGCTGCAGCAGCAACCAGCCTTCAGAGTGAAATGTGGTATGGAGGGAAGGATGATCGTACCCTTATGCCAAAATTAGCTGAAGAAAAGTTTGGAAAAAGCGCTTATAACGAAATAACAGAATTTTTTGAATATGCCCTGAGCCCTCAAAGTTTAGTTGTCACTCCAGCTTCAGAGGAAGCCATTTCAGAACTCTTAAAACGAATCGTCGAATTACATGGAAAAGCCTATAGCTGGGAGGCAAAGCTTGATGTTAACAGTTTAGTTCGTAATTTAGGTGAGACCACGCTTCGTACTTATATTCGAGCCACTCTTGAGAGCTTAGATCATCAGTTCCTCTACCATGAAACCATTCAAACCACTCCGTTCAATTTTAAAGAAAAACCTCTAACTGAAGACAATTCGTTTTTTTCTAATCCATATAGTCAAGAGAACAACACAGAAAATAATAACTGAAGATTTGCATAATCACCATTATTAAACATTTTCCCCTCAATAAAATGAGATAGAGAATGGTTTTGGAATGAATTACGTTTCCCCAATTCCACAATTTGTAAAAGATGAGA
>MWBQ01000212.1 GCA_002069605.1 Candidatus Atribacteria bacterium ADurb.Bin276 | reverse complement strand
CCCGCGTGAGGATCCCATCTGGCGCCACCGGCGTCATCCTGAGGCTTCGCTTTATGAAGCCGTGAGGATCTCATCTTTTGATTTTTTCATTTTTCCTCTCCTTTGGATAAGGTTAGATAGAAATGTCTTCGATTATTTAAAAAAGTATATTAGTATTTTCATTGCTACCTCGTGCTACTATAGAATAAGTGTTTCAAGATTTTAAATTTACACAAAAACCAAAAAAAAGATACAATATCAATAGATCCAAATTAAACCAAAAAGAAGAAAGGATAAATTTAGCCTTGATACACACCGATTATCGCTTAATAAAAACAATTGATGATATTCAACCACTTTTATCATCTTTAAATGAAAACATAATCTTTGCAATTGATACCGAAACTACTGGACTTGATCCTTTTCAAAACCGAGTTCGGTTGATCCAAATTGCATCTCCAAACCAACCAGTAATTTTGGTTGATCTTTGGAAAGCATCTCATGAAATTATTTCCTCTTTAAACAAAATCCTTACTTCACCAGCTCTTAAAATTTTTCACAACGCTAAGTTTGATCTGAAGTTTTTGTTAAAATCCGGGTTTATTGTGCATGGTCCTTATTTTGATACCATGTTAGCCGCACAAGTTTTATCAGCTGGTCAAAAAAGCCAGGGTTTTAAGCTGTCTGACTTGGCTCGTGAGGAATTAAATATTGACCTTCCTAAAGAATTACAAAGCAGCGATTGGGGTAACGACTTAAGTGATGAACAATTAAATTACGCGACTCGTGATGCTCAGGTGTTGCTGGAAATTTATCCAAGCCTTCTTTCGAAACTGGAAAACTCAAACTTATCTGCTACAGCCAAATTAGAATTTGAGTGTCTCCCAGCCGTTGTAGATATGGAACTCAGTGGAATGCTACTTCATACCGAAAAATGGGGAAAATTGACCCAAGAACTGGAAAAAAACCAAAGCGATTTAACAGCGACTCTCCGCCAAAGACTTAGTGAAGGATTTAAGAGAATCCCCCAGCTTCCATTTATGGATAATCAAATCACTGAACCACCGCTTCTTAACTTAGATAGCCCTAAACAAATGTTGGAAGCCTTGCAACAGTTGGGTATTCCTTTAAAAACCACCTCGCATGAAGAATTATCTCAATTAAGCCGTCAATTTCCAGTCATTCAAGCTCTAATTGATTATCGTAAAGTAACCAAAGTACTCCAATCATTTGCCAGCGCTCTCCCCAAGTATATCCATCCAGTAACCAGTCGAATTCACCCTGATTACTGGCAAATTGGAACTGCTACCGGACGCTTTTCTTGTCGAAATCCCAATCTCCAACAAATCCCTCGAGATCAGATTTTTCGAGAATGTTTTATTCCAGCTGCAGGAAATATCTTAATAATTGGTGATTACTCTCAGGTCGAACTTCGTGTTGCTGCTGAAATAAGCCACGATCAAAGAATGATCGATGCTTTTCAACAAAACCAAGATATCCATTGTTTGACTGCTTCCCTTTTAATTGGAAAAGATATCGATAAAGTTACCAAAGAGGAAAGACAAGCCGCAAAAGCAGTGAACTTTGGTCTCTTATATGCCATGGGAGCTCGAGGCTTAAAGCTCTATGCTCAAAATTCTTATGGTGTCGAGATGACCGATCAACAGGCAGTTAATTTCCGTAAACGTTTCTTTGAAATTTATCAAGGCATAGCTTCCTGGCAAAAAGAACTCAGTAATAGTCGTCTTAAAGAAATTCGAACCCTTAATGGACGATTACGACTATGGGAGGAACGACCCCGAATCACTGAACTCTTTAATACTCCAATCCAAGGAACGGCTGCCGATATAGTGAAACAGGCTATGGCTATGTCTTTCCCTTATTTGAATAGCAAGGATATTCATCTCATTGGAACCGTCCACGATGAAATTCTACTTGAATCTCCACAAGAAAAAGGCCAAGAAATTTCTCATTTTTTAAAAGAAACAATGATTAAAGCAGGGAAGAAATTTATCCAACATGTACCCATAGAAGTAGATGTTGTTATCGCAAAAAATTGGTCTGAAAAGTAAAATTTTTAAAGTTTTAAAAAGGAGAAGGAAATGTCGATTTGTGAACATATTGAGTTTCAATGCCCCAGCTGCAATTCATCACAAACCATTGAAATTTGGAGATCAATTAATACTCAGGAAAACCCTGAATTGAAAAAAGAGCTTTTTGAGGGAAGAATTAACGTTTTTCACTGTCTTGAGTGTGACTTCGAAGGAAGCCTTCCGGTGGATTTACTTTACCATGATGTTGAAAATCAATTTTGCGTTCAGTTTTTCCCTTTTGAATGGATATTGGATGATAAATTTATTCAACGTTTTCGCTTCCAAGATGGAAATGTGGTTTTTGTCCCTCAAAAGGATATTTTAAGCCTTCCAGCTTACCTTCGGAATTTTCAAATTACTTTTAATATGAATGAAATGATTCGATACATCATTTTTTTGGAAAAAGTCCTGCAGATTGGTAAAAATTGGTGAAAATAAAAAAACCACAGATTCCAACAAACCTTCTAACTTTAATTTTTTCTTCGGGGAATTCGAGCTCTTCAACTCCCCGTAGGAACATCAGACTTGCGCCCTCAGTTCTTAAAGTTTTCCAATTTCTCGGAACCTGTGGTAATCATATTAAACATCAAATTTCATAAAAAGTCAAGATCAATTGGCATTCACCGTAGTAATATTGAGATTAAAAAATAGCAAAAAATATTTAAAGGAGTGCGCATTTTATGGCTAAGAAATGGCTCACCCGAGAAGATTCAATCCAATACCTCAATGAAGCTTTTTATGGTCATTTAGCAACCACGAGCAATAATCAACCCTATCTGGTTCCAGTTAATTATGTTTATCATCAAAATCATCTCTATATCCACTCCGCACTTCAAGGACAAAAACTCGAAAATATCCGAAAGAATTCTCGGATTTGTTTCGAGGTCAGTCATCCCATCCAATTTCTACCCGGAAAAAAACCCTGCCAATTTGGAGTACATTACTGGAGTGTTTTGGTTTTTGGTCAGGCAAATATCCTTGACGACTTGAATTTGAAAAACGAAGCCCTAAACCTCTTCATCAAAAAATATAGCCGCGATGATTATTTAAACCCTATGGATCCAGATGATCTTCAGAACGTTGCTATAATTGATATACATATTGAAACTATCTCGGGTAAAGCAAATAATTAAAAAAGGAAGTGTTAATATGGGGGTTATTCTATTTCTTTAATATAATATTTATCGTCATTTTTCTGAAAAAATATTTTTCCCTGGTCTGAAACCAGATGGATTTTAGTAATAATTTTCCCAGCTTTCTCCTCAGAAGCTGATTTTGTCTGATAATTGATAATTTCAATCGGAATAATATTGGGAAATAGCAAACCTCCCTCTCCGAAATCACAACTAAAAATAATGCTTTCTTTTTCTTCTTCTCCATGCTGATCAAAAAGAAAATTTCCCAAGCTATATAAAATATACTTCCCCCGATATTTTTCAATTCCTTGAATAACATGGGGATGATGTCCAATAATCAAATCAACACCATTATCAATCAATCGATGAGCAGTTTCGATTTGATGGGGGTGGGGAAGGGCTTCATACTCCAATCCCCAGTGGAGAGAGACGATGATAAAGTCCACCTGATCGCGGATGTCTTGAAGGGCAGAAATAAATCCATCCAATCCAACTTGGCAGGGCCCTGAGGCCTTCGGATCAATTTTCTCGATTTGAAGCGGATAACCAAGGGATGCAAAGAAAGATAAAGTTAATCCATTTTTATGGATTATAACCGGTTTAAGGGCTTCTTCTTGATTCTCTCCAGCACCAAATGGATTTAATCTGGCATTTTTAAGGTTTTCAATGGTAGCAATTAAAGCAAGATTACCATAATCCATTATATGGTTGTTGGCTAAGGAAATTAGGTTTATGCCTGCTTTTTTAAGCACAGCAACATCTGAAGGGTCACCTCGAAATATATACTTTTTCTTTAATGCTTCACCCCGCTCAGAAAGAGGTCCTTCCAGGTTGCCTAGTACCAAATCCCGGTTTAATAAATAAAAGTCTATCTCTTTTAAAGGATAATCTTGCCCCTTTTTTCCAATAACCATTCTTATCCCGCGATCCAGAAGAATATCTCCAACTGCGGAAAATTTAATGAATTTTTCACTGGAAAAAGTCGGTAAAGATACTTGTAAGATTATTATGAAAATGAATAGAAAAATTGCAAATTTCCTGTTTACCATTTGTTTCAATCCTGTAAATACAAATTTACCATAAACATCTTAACGCTGTCATCCCGAGGCTTCGTTTTTCGAAGCCGTGAGGATCTCATCTGACACCGAAGGTGTCATCCTGAGCCCTCGCTTTTCGAGGGCGTGAGGATCTCATCTGACACCGAAGGCGTCATCCTGAGCCCTCGCTTTTCGAGGGCGTGAGGATCTCATCTTTTTAGGTTTTTTATTCTTTAAAAATACTTTAAAGGATAAGATTCTCACGTCGTCCGGCAGAAGACACCGGACTCCTCAGAATGACAAACTAGGTGGCAGAGATTGCCACGTCGTCCAACCAAAAATCGGTTGAGCTCCTCGCTATGACGGATTTAGATAGCTATTTTCATCCTCGTTTGATGCTGCTAAGCAGCATGAGGGTTTATCCTGAAAATCTATATGCGGGCATGATAAATCAAGCCCCTACCAAAGAATTAAAAACCTAGGGGCACAATGTATTATGCCCGTTCTTCATTTAATGTAGCGACTTGCCATGGCATATCGAATTCAGGCTTTCACCCTCATCCTCATCTTCTCCCATCAAGGGAAAGGGAATATGAATGAAAACAAAGAACTTCAAATTTCCCTTTTGTGGAAGAGGATTAAAATGATAGGGTAAATTTTTAAATCATCATCCATTTTTATAAAGCAACGCAAGCAATGGATATTTACTATTAAAAAATGAGTCATTTGACTTCATAACAATTCCAAAGTAAATTGATAATCGATAAGTGGAATGAATACTATCTATTTTGATATTTTACCATTATAGAAAGCTAAATTTGGAAAAGGGGCTGAAAATGGAAAGACAACCACTCTTTCGTTTTATTCATTGTTCCGATTTGCATTTAGACAGTCCGTTTGAAGGAATTCAGTCGGTTGAACCTTGGGTTGCCGATATTCTTCGTAAAGCTACCTTTGAAGCTTTCCAAAGGGTTGTTAATACTGCAATTCAAAAAAAGTGTGATTTTGTAATTATTTCGGGAGACATATATGACGGTGCCGATCGAAACCTATATGCCAAACTTCGATTTCGAGAATTATTGAAACAACTCAATGAAGCTCAAATAAAATGTTATTTAGTTCACGGAAACCATGATCCACTTTCGGGTTGGGAACCAGAAATTTCCTTGCCCCAAGGAATTTTCCGTTTCCCAGGAGATAAAGTCAGTTTAATCCCTTTTATAAAAAACCATCGAGAAACTGCCCATATTTATGGAATTAGCTTTCAAGAAAAAGCCAATATAAACAATTTAGCAAAATTGTATCAAAAGTCATCCAATGAAGTGTTCTCAATTGGTATTCTTCACTGTAACGTCGGAGGGATGTCCAACCATGATAACTATGCCCCTTGTTCAATTGAAGACCTGGTCAACACTGGACTTGATTATTGGGCTTTAGGACATATCCACACACCAATGGTTATTCGAAAACATCACCCGATTATTCTTTATCCCGGAAATACCCAGGGACGTAATATAAATGAAAAAGGCCCAAGAGGTTGTTATCTGGTTCAGGTTTATGAAAACCAAGACGTTGAATATGATTTTTATCCAACCGATGTTGTTCGTTGGTTTCAAAAAGGAATCGATATTACTAATATAAACCATCTAGATGATTTGTTAGCTCTATTGATTAAACAGCGCGAAGACACCCGCCGAAAAGCAGATGGTCACCACGCTATTCTCCGCTTAACTTTAAAAGGAATGGGAGAACTTGATCAGATTCTGCGACAAAAAATAGATCCTGAAAAGGATTTAGCTATCCATCTTCGTGAAGGAGAAAACGATAAAAATCCCTTTGTTTGGATAGAATCTATCCTGATTCAAACTCAACCACCCATTGATATCGAACAAAGGCTTTTGGTTGATGATTTTATTGGAGACTTCTTGCGAGTTATAGATAAAACTAAACAGGTGTCAAACCTTCAAGAAACTTTAAAATCAATACTTTCCAGCAGACCAGAATGGAGTATTATTCATCAGGAAATGGAAGCTATTTTAAATAACCATAATGGCCTCGAATTTCTTAAAGAAGCCGAATTATTTGGTTTGGAAGAATTACTGCGTAATGAAAAATACTAAATTTATGGAAAATATCGTGAAAATAAGATGAAAATTCGAAGCATATATTGTGACGGGTTTGGTATATTAAGTCAGCAAGGGATTGACAATATTCCCAAGGGTTTAATTGTAATAATTGGGAATAATGAAAGTGGAAAAACCACTTTTATGGATTTTCTCCGAACCAGTCTTTTTGGCTTTTCTTCTCAACGAAATCAGCGGAAAGAATATTTACCTATAGGAAATAGTAGACATGGTGGTCGTTTGATTGTTGTAATGAAAGGTGGCCGTGAGTTTTATATTGAATGGAATCATTCAAAATGGACAATAAAAGATAAATACGAGAATAATATTGATTACAGTATCTTTAGAAATTCACTGGGAAATATCGATCGTGAAACTTATAAACGCATTTTTGCAATTGGTTTAAAAGACTTACAAGGTCTTGAAATTTTGTCGGAAGAAAATATTAAAAGCCGTCTTTTTTCTGCAGGCGCTGGATTGGGGGCAACCTCTTTCCCTGTACTTATAAAAAAAATTGATCGGGAACTCGACAATCTCCTTACCAAAAAAGGACGAAACCCGGTTATCAACCAAACTTTACATAAACTGAATGAAATAAAATCCAAGATTAAATCCTTCCAAGACCAAACTTCTCAATATATTGAAATTCAAAAAAAATTGGAAATAATCGAAGAAAACATTAAAAGAAACCGCCAAAAAGAGATTACAATTCGAGATCGTTTGCAGTTCATTAATAAATTGGAACAAGTTCAAAATTTTTGGATTCGATTCAAAGAAGCTAAACAAAATGAAGAAAAATTTAAATTCGCTCAATTTTTTCCCGAACAAGGGATAAAACAATTAGAAAAGGTAAAAAATGAAATTGAAGGACTGGAATTAAATAAGAAAAACAAGAACCAAGCTATTGAAAATATTAAAAATGAAATAGAAAAATCGCTCGGTTTTGAAAAAATTATCCAACACCAGAATGAAATAGAGCTTTGTATTGGAGAAAAAGAAAAGTACCTCTCCTTCCTCGAAGAACATTCGAGATTAAAAAAACAAAACTTTCTTTTAAAAAACGACCTCTTACAAAAATTATCCGACCTTGGCCCCGAATGGACTCGCGATAAACTCAGAAAAACTCAAGTCACTCTTGAAATCAGAAAGTCTATTGAATACTATAAAAAATCTTTTTTAAAAATAAATGAAAAAATTCAATTCCTTCAAAATGAACTGAATACTAAAACTGAACTGGGAAAAAGTCTTGTACAACAAATTAATATAATTGATAAAAAGCTATCTCGATCGACCATTCCCCTTTTTTTAAACTCAGACGACCTTCAAATTAAAAAACAAGCCTTAAAAAAACTTCGCTACCTTTTCCAAGAACTGGATAAAAACCAATTTTTTACAGCTCAGTTGAAAAAAAAAGATGAGGAACAAAAAAACCATTATGAAGAGCAATTAAATAAATCTCAAGAGATATTAAAACCCTTTCCCCTTTGGCTAAAGTTAATCATTTCATTTTTACCATTTATTCTCAGTTATTTCATTTCTTCCTATACCAACCAACTGATCCCCAAAGAATGGCTATTTTTTTTGAGTTTTAGTGGTTCAGTAATGATTTTTATCATTTTCTATCAACATCATAGCCAGCAACTGAATTTGAGAAAACGATTATTTTCTGAATTAAACAAATTTGAAGATGAAATTGACCAATTGCATGAAGAAATCTATAAGTTACAAAAGCAATCCTTGCTCATTAATAGTCAAATTGATGAAATGAGTCAAAAATATTTTTCCAAGAAATTTCTCAGTATTTCTGATTTAGAAAGATTTGAAACTCAGTTTGAAAAAGAAATTGAGGACTTCTTACAGCATCAAGAGCTCAAAAAAGAACAGAATAATCTTATTTTGAAACAACGAGAAATCCAGCAAATGAAAAATGATTTGCAACAACACCTCAATGAAACCGAGAAAGAAAAAAAACTAATAAGAGAGAGTTGGTTAAGTTGGTTAGTTGATAACGGATTCCCAACAACAATTCTACCGGAAGATTTCCAAATAATCCTTCAATTCATTGAAAATGCCCAAGCACAGGAACGCCATCTTTGTAACGAGGAAGATCGCGAAAACCAACATTATAATTATTTGGGAAAAACCCAGTTTTCACTGTTAAGTCTCCTTCAATTATGTGGAGAAGCGCCTACCAACAACCAACTGGATATTTCTAGTTTTGATCGTCTTCATGCTTATTATACAGATGCCATAGAAAGAAAAAGGAAATATCTTTTGTTAAAAGATCAAATAGAGCAAAAAAAGCTGGAAGGGAAAATAATTGAAGAACAACTCCTATTAAAGAGGATGGAGCTTTCGGATCTTTTTAATCTGTTAAAGGTGAAGGATGAAGAAAATTTTCGCCTTGTTGCCGATGCTCATGAAAAATGGCTTGGGGCTCAAAAAGAAATGATTGAAGCCAATGAAAGTCTCCTACTCATAGCTGGAAATCCAGAAAAACTCAATACATTGATTAAAGAGTTACAAGCAACTGATATCTCTCAATTTCAAGAAGAAAAAAAATCTCTCGATCACGAGCTTAATGACCTGATTCAAAAGATAGGTCAAGATGAGCAGGAAAAAGGGGCTATGATTGAAAGAATGACTTATTTGGAAAACAACCAAATCCTGGGGGAACTTCTTTTTGAAGAGCGGCTTAATCGAGAAAAGTTACACAATTATTTAAAGCGTTGGGCAATTTTAGTTTTAGCTCGTTATTTTTTAAAACAAACCCAAAATAGCTATGAACAAAATCGACAACCTCGTGTTATCCAAGAAGCTCAACATTTTATTCAACAGATAACCAATCATCGGTACCATCTATTCAGCTCAGTTGATAACCAAACAATTTACTTAGAGGAACGAAACCACCAGAGGAAAAAAGAAAATGAATGGAGTAGTGGTTTGGCTGATCAAGTTTATTTATCTATCCGTTTCGGCCTGGCAATGGAATTTGGTCGGATGAATGAACCACTCCCTATCCTTTTAGATGATATTTTAGTGAATTATGATCCCTCCAGACAAGTTGCTACTGCAAAAATTATTCTTCAACTTTCTGAAGAAAACCAAATATTTCTTTTCTCTTGTCATCCTGAAACCATCAATATCGTTCAAAAAGCGAAGACTCTATATAATTTAGAGCATATACCGGTTACTTTTTACCAAATCAAAAATGGAATAATTACACCTACTTCAAACATATTCAAGGAAATAGAACGTTGATAAGTGAATAAATCGAAGAAGCGAGGAATTTTTCAATGACTGAATGGGAAGCATATGTCGATGGGTCTTATTACAACCATAAAGTTGGGTATGGGGCTATACTTATTCATAAAAATAAGATTAAAAATGAGTTGTTTGGCTCGGTACCTAAAGAATTTAGCCATTCCCGTCAAGTAGGAGGAGAACTTTTTGCTGTCATTCAAGTGGTTAAATGGTGTCAAAAAGAAGGTATACCAGAAATAACTATAAATTTTGATTATTGGGGCATTCAGAAATGGGTCACCGGAGAGTGGAAAACCAATATTAACTTAACCAAAAATTATGCTGTCTTTATCCGCAATTCTCCAATTCAAATTCATTGGCAGAAAGTAAAAAGTCACTCTGGTAACCGATTGAACCAGTATGCTGATGAATTAGCAAAAAAGGGAGCTAACATTAATGGTTGAGCGTCTTTGTGAGGATGAGGGTGACTATTTTCATCATCATCTCGTGCAGTAGCCCAACATAAATATCTATTCTTAAAATTATCAAAGAATAACCACCAACATCGAAAAACGAAAAGATTTAAAAATAAAAAAGGATAGACCATCATCGCTTACATAGTTGATACCACTACGAAGCAGATTGGTCCATCCTACATTTAGTCAATAATTCAAGTATTTTAATTAATTTAAAAGGCATCCATCCGATAAACACAGGTTGGAGTTGGGTATATAAAGTACATGGATTATAACTGACAAGGCCCACAGGTTGGAGTTGGAGTTGGACAAGTATTGCATGGATTACAAGTATTGCATGGAGTTGGAGTTGGACAGGTTGTACAGGTTGGAGTTGGACAAGTATTACATGGAGTTGGACAGGTTGTACAGGTTGGAGTTGGAGTTGGACAAGTAGTGCATGGATTACAAGTATTGCATGGAGTTGGAGTTGGACAAGTATTGCATGGAGTTGGAGTTGGTGAGGGTTTTGGTGTTGCTGTCGGTGATGGGGTTGGTGTTGAGCTACCCGAACCACTGCTGAGAGCCTTCCATAAACATCCAGACAGGGTAAGAGTTAGTAATAAAACTGAAACAACCAGAACTATCCAATAATTCCTTTTCATTCAGATGACCTCCTATGCTATTAAACAACTTTTATAATAACATTTTTATAGAAACATTCAAATTCAAATCATATTCAATTTTTTTTATAAGTCAAGTTAAATTTTTTCTATTATCTTTTCTTAAATCATATAAAAATAAGAATTGATCTAAACCATTCTCTCCGGAACAAAGTAAAAAGAAAATGGTTAATAAAATCAAAAGACTAACTAAGTTTAATCATTTGAAATAAATACATAAAAATGTAGTTTTTTGTTTCAAAGCTATAAAATATGTTAATATGTCAATAAAATACCTTTCGAAAGGAGATTAAATATCATGAACAGGAATGTTGGTAGGTGCTTTGTGTTAAGTATATTCTTGTTGTTTTTTATTTTCTCCGGATTAGGTTATGCTCTTGATACAGTTGAAATAGATTATGGAGATCAGAACACAGTTGAAGGTTACGCTCAAACCATGTTTGATCAAGGATACAACCTTTACCAAGCCGGTCGCTATGGTGATGCTATTCAATTTTTTATTGACGCAACTTCATCTAAACCGGATTTTGCTAAAGCATGGTATTGGTTAGCTCGAACCTATCAGGAGAATAACATGGTTGATGAAGCCATTTGGGCTTGGAGAAAGGTAATTCAACTTGATCCAAGTAATGCCCAAGCTCAATATTTCCTCAACAAAATGCAAAATTGGAAATTATACGGAAAAGAAGCCTGGGAAATATATGAACAAGCCCAAAACGCCTATCTTCAAAATCAACATCTACCTGCTATTCAACTTTTTGAAGCCGCAATTAGAGAAAATCCCAGTTTAGAGGTCGCTTATTATTGGCTCGGGATAAGTCAATTGAAAAATGAGGACTATGCTGCCGCTGTGAGAAGTTTGGAAAAATATCTGACCTTGCAACCCCAAGACAAAAATGCCCAATATTGGCTAAACCAAGCTAAAAAGGGCAAGAAATAATAAGGTGTGAGTAAATGAAAAAATCCTTATTTATATTGATAACTATTTTTTTTCTTTATACTGCTATGGGATTCTGGGGAGAAATGGTTTTTGGACAGGAAATCAATACACTCGATAAAATATTTAATAATACCAAATCACTTTCCTTGGATGATTATACTATAGAGAAAATCCCTGGACCCCAAGATGAACAATGGAGTGCGGTACTGAAAAAAAACAATGAAGTGATTATGCGATTTGAAAACGGTTATCTTGAAGATATGACTATATTCGGTCTTTACCCTTTCATTGTTAACCGGGATAAACAATTGGTTGTTGAGCAGTTTTCTGGCGGTGCCCATTGTTGCTGGAGCGATTGGATTATTGAGCTTACTTCTCCGATATCCATTCTTTATGATAGTCAAAAATATCCGGTTGGATATGGTATGGTGATAGAAGATATTAATAAGGATGGGAATTCTGAGTTTATTCAAACTTTGTTAACCTTCGATTATTTTGATCGGATGCCTCATGCCTGTTCACCTTTACCAGCAGTGGTATTTGCTTTTGACGAATCTTCAAATCAATTTGTTCCTGCCAATCCCCGTTTTGCTGAATACTTTTTAAAAGATATTGAAGAAAATATTCAATATTGCCAAGAATACATAACTAAAGTTAAAGCAAATCCCGATTCTTATGATGATAGTACTGGAGAATATCTCTCAAGTGTTCTTCAGGTTGTTATCCAGTATATTTATGTAAATCAAGAAGAAAACGCTTGGTCCTTTTTTGACCAAAATTATCTGCTGAAAGACAAAGAGGAAATTCGTAAAAAAGTGGAGGAGCAGCTTAATAACTGCGCTGTGTATCAATACATTAAAGCGCATTAATCGATTTAATATAAAAAAGCCTGGGGAAATTGCATCTCCCAGGCTTTTTTATATTTTTTAACTTAACAAAAGTCTTTTTTAAATATAAACTGCCGTATTCTTAATAAAGTAAGTAAAGATCTTCGTAAGTAATAACCCCAGTCCAAATCGCTGGCATACCATCAAACTGTATTGTTACGGAATAATCAGTATTATCCAATGATAATCCCGAAGTATAGGAAATATCGATATACCAGTTTCCATTTGAAACTCCAGAGTATTTCACCAAAACAGTTCCACCAGGCATAGAAGCTGGTGTAGTTTCCCTAACCCAATTGGTTATATTGGTTGGAACCGTATTTCCGGCATCATTTGCTTTCGCAATAGCCAGATCTCGAGCCCTATCTATATCATCAGGTGGTGTCGGTGTTGGAGTTGGTGAGGGCGGAGTACATCCAAGCAATAATGTAAAAATTGCTACTAAACTAACGATAAGAAGAATAATACGACTTTTTTTAAACATTAAATCGCCTCCTAAATTTAATTACTATTCTTATATTACTACATTATATCGGCTTAATTGGTAAATTAATTATAAAAATCTTTATATTGATGAATTTTTAGAAATGTAAATAATTTTTAAATAATTAATACTATAATAGATTATGAAAGAGGATCTCTTTAACCAATAGTCTATTGCATTGTTTTTTTAAATGAATCTTCTCTTCGTCGATTTGCTCTAATCAATCTATTATAAAAGCATATTTAAGCAATTGTAAAAAATCAAAATATATTTTAATATCCCGATTGGATTTGTTTATAATAATCGTTAATAGCCATGCTTTAAAAATGTTCCTATTAAAGTGCAAGATCAAAGGCTATTCAATTACCTCTTTTTCAGCATTGATTAATTGTTTAAAATAAATTAGCATAAATTAATTCCTTTAAAAAGGAGGAGAAGGCGGAGAGCCGTTCAAATATGAATAAAAAATTATTTTTTCTTATCTATTGCTTTATTAGTTCTTTTCTTATTCTCAACACCCTACATTTTAATGTATTAGCAGCGGAGGGACCTGTGTCAAGAGAACAGATTGAAGAACGATACCAATGGAACTTAGGTGATATTTATTCTGATCCAAAAGAATGGGAAGTGGCTTTTTCTAAAATTCAAAATGAATACCTCCCCAAGATAGAGGAATTTCGTGGTAAATTAACTCGTGCTGAAAACGTTCTAGCCTGTTTACAATTCAATGACGAACTATTCCGGCTAATGGAAAAATTATACGTTTATGCTTATATGAAAGCCGATGAAAACCAGGATGACAGCTCTGCCTCAGAAATGAGTTCTCGAGCTGAAACTCTCTATTCCCAAGTTGCAGCCTCTGTTTCTTTTATAAGGCCAGAGTTATTAAGTCAATCGGAATCAATTCTCAAGGGATATATGGAGGATCCAGCTTTTAGCGATTATCATCACGCTTTAGATGCCTTGTTAAAATTAAAACCCCATACTCTTTCTAAACCCGAAGAAGAATTGTTAGCCAAAGCATCAGATATGGCAAGTGCTCCTTCAGTAATATTTGATAAAGTTACTGAGGGGGATATGATTTTTCCAAAGGTTCTGGATGATAAAGGTAAAGAAGTTCAACTCTCCGAGGGAGTTTTTTATCGATACTTACAAAGCCCTGACCGAGAATTCCGTAAGCGGGTTTATGAAGGTATGCTGAGTTCCTATGATAAAGCCAAAAATACTTTAGCCGCTACTTTAAATTCAGAAGTTAAAAAGAACTGGTTTTATTCCCAAGCTCGAAAATATGATTCTTCGCTTGAAGCCTCACTTTCTAGCGAAAACATCCCCCGAGAAGTTTACGAAAATCTCATTCAAGCGGTGAATAATAATCTTTCTTATCTCCATCAATACGTTAATTTGCGAAAAAAGGTCTTTCAACTGGACCAGGTTCAAATTTTTGATATGTATGTCCCTCTGGTGGCAGATTATACTCTTACGGTCTCTTATGAAAAAGCCCAACAAACGCTTTTAGAAGGATTAATACCCTTGGGGCCAGAATATCTGGATATGTTGAAAAAAGGGTTTGCGAGTCGGTGGATTGATGTGTACGAAACTGAAAACAAAGCAACCGGTGGATACAGCTGGGGGGCATATGATACTCATCCTTATATTTTAATGAATTATGATAACACTGCCGATTCCATGCTTACCCTTGCTCATGAAATGGGTCATGCATTGAATTCTTATTATACCAATATCAGCCAAAAGTATGTGAATTCCCAAACACCAATTTTCACCGCTGAAGTTGCCTCAACCATGAATGAAAACCTCATGTTGGAATATCTCATCCAAAATGCAAAAAATGATGATGAAAAATTATATTTCTTAGACAAACTGATCGAAAATATTCGAGGCACAGTCTATACCCAGGTTATGTATTCAGAATTTGAGCAAAAAACTCATGAAAGGATAGAAAAAGGGGAAGCACTTTCTTATAAATATCTCAGTGATTCCTGGAAAGAGCTATTGGAAAAATACTACGGACCGGATTTTGTCGTGGAAGAATTAGCGAGTCGCGGCTGGTCTCGTATTCCTCATTTTTATATGAATTTTTATGTCTTTAAATATGCAACTTCTTTAGCTGCATCCAATGAACTTCTCAATAATATCCTTATTGGTCAGCCAGATGCTATTGATAAATATCTCAATTTTCTTAAAGCAGGGAGTTCTGATTATCCTGTGGAAGTGCTCAAGGCAGCTGGAGTTGATATGCTTTCAA
Source organism: Candidatus Atribacteria bacterium ADurb.Bin276 (assembly GCA_002069605.1). NCBI lineage: Bacteria > Pseudomonadati > Atribacterota > Atribacteria > Atribacterales > Atribacteraceae > Atribacter > Candidatus Atribacter allofermentans. Next base: position 3,850 of record MWBQ01000212.1, on the reverse strand, counting down.
CCCAACCAGTTGATAATCTTCTCAAAAAGTTCGGAGATTTAGTCAAGGAGATGGAAGATACTTTTAAAAGGAAAGGAATCATTGAGTAATTGAGTAAAATTTTATTGACCAATTCCATCAAACAATTACATAACTTAGAATGGGAAAAAATTTATGTCTGATCGAATGCTTGCTTCACAATTTATCAGTTTATATGATTTATGCGTTCTCATCCGGGAAGTTGTCGGGGATAATTTTCCTGAATATATCTGGGTTGTAGCAGAAATCGCCAGTATTAAAGAAAATCAAAACGGTCATTGTTATTTAGAATTAGTCGATAAAAATGAGGAAAAAGTCATCGCTCAAGCCAGAGCCACTATCTGGGCTTATAATTACCGATCTCTCGCCCATAAATTTGAAAAAGCCACTGGAGAAACCCTTAAAAGAGGTATGAAAATCCTCTTTAGTGCTCAGGTTCAATATCATGAAGTATATGGATTAAGTCTTAACATCAGAGATATTGACCCTACCTATTCCACCGGAGAGATGGCCCGAAAAAAAAGAGAAACTGTGGAACGTCTTTTACGAGAAGGCCTTTTAGAATTGAACAAATCTCTTCTCCTTCCTTTGGTTCCTCAGCGTATTGCTATCATATCTTCCCCGACAGCTGCCGGCTACGGTGATTTCATGACACACCTCCAGGAAAATTCTTATGGATATCGGTTCTCTCTCAGCTTATTCCAAGCCTTAATGCAGGGGGAAGAGGCATCATTCTCTATTATTGCTGCCCTTCAAAAAATCAAAAAACAAATTGATTTATTCGATTTAGTGGTAATTATTCGGGGTGGTGGTTCACAAATTGATCTGAGTTGTTTTGATGATTATGAGCTCTCTGCGGGAATTGCTCGCTTTCCCTTACCTGTTGTGACTGGCATTGGACATGAACGTGATGACACCGTCGTAGACATGGTAGCTCATACCAAGAAAAAGACTCCAACTGCTGTTGCTGAGTTTATAATCTCTGGAGTTCGTCTTTTTGAAACTCAGATTGAAGACTTACAAAATAGTATAATCCGATACTCTGATCGATTATTGGAAAATTCCCGCTATTCGCTCCAAGAAAATCTCAACACTTTGAACCACGTTTTGAAAAATATTTTGTCATATTCTTTTTCAAAACATCAACTTTTAGTAATTCGTTTTTGTTTAGCCAGTCGTAAAAATTTTTCTGACCATCAAAATCGCTTGTCTTTGGTCTTACAAAAAGTAAATGCAGTTTTTTGGCAAAAATTCCAAGAGGCCAAGAACAAATATTTTCTCCTCGAACAGTCTATTTATCATTTTAATCCTGTAAATCTCATGAAAAGAGGGTTCAGTGTTGCCCGGATTAATGGAAACCTTCTTACCAGCATCAAACAAGCAAAATCAGGCCAAACTATCACAACACAACTTCTCGATGGATTAATATTGAGTAAGGTGGAGGATGAATCATGAACAAAAAAAATCAATTAAGCTATAAACAAGCTCTTGAAGAACTAGAAAAAATTGTCGATGAAATTGAAAATGGGGAAATTGATGTTGATCTTTTAGCCGAAAAGGTTAAACGTGCAACATTTTTAAGCCAAATTTGTAAGAGTAAATTGAAAAAGACTCAAGAAGAGCTTGATAAGTTGTTAAGTGAAATTGAAAAAGAGGATATCAAGCAAGAAGAAACCGAGTCTGAACCCTCCTTGTAAGCTATACAATTTATTATATTATTACCAATATATCTCTTTTTTATAAATTTTCTATTGTTTTTTCGCCTTCTTTTGCTACAATTGTCACAATTTAAATTTTTAACAAAAGGAGTGGGAAATATGCTGGGCTTCCATAACTTTACTATTGCTCTCGTTTATATCCTCTGCATTCTCAGTTCTCTGCTTTGTGTAATTTATGGAGCTATTAATTGGAATCGTGGGGGAGAAAGACCCAATGAACCGAAGAAAGTGATTGAGTGGCAACAAGAAGAAAGCAAAATTGAAGAAGGGCTCTAATTAATCTAACAAGGAAGGGAGGGAGAAGCAATGAACCAAATAGTATTGATACTATCAGTATTAATCTATTTATTATTAACCGGTTATCTTGGTTATCTTGGATTCCGTAAAACTCAAAATACTACTGATTACCTCTTGGCTGGGAGAAGCGCCCATCCCTATCTCATGGCCATGTCCTATGGAACTACCTTTATCAGTACTTCAGCTATTGTTGGTTTTGGTGGTGCGGCCGGTCTTTACGGGATGGGTATGCTTTGGCTCACTTTTCTTAATATTTTTGTTGGAATTTTTATTGCTTTTGTTGTTTTCGGCCATCGTACTCGATCCATGGGTCTTAACCTGGATAGCCACACTTTTCCGGAATTTTTAGGGAAAAGATATCAATCACGTTTTATTGAAATTTTCAGCGGTATTATGATCTTTGTATTCTTGCCAATATACATTGCCGCAGTTCTAATGGGTGCCGCTCAAATTCTATTGGTTAATTTCAACATCAGTTATGAAATGGCCCTATTCGCATTTTCAGCCATTGTGGCGGTTTATGTTATCATGGGTGGCATGAAAGGTGTCATGTATACTGATGCCATGCAAGGAACAATCATGTTGTTTGGAATGATTGTTCTGATAATCTTCACTTACTCCCGCTTGGGAGGCATTGTGAATGCCCATGATTCATTAAGTAAATTAAGCCCACAAATAATGGAGATTCTTGGTAGTCGGGGGCATCTCGGTTTCACTTCGATGCCTGCACTAGGAAGTAATCTCTGGTGGACAGTTGTGTCCACCATTGTTTTGGGGGTTGGAATTGGGGTTCTCGCCCAGCCTCAGTTGGTGGTTCGTTTCATGACGGTAAAAAGTAACCGCGAGCTGAACCGAGCAACCATGATTGGTGGAATCTTCATTCTGTTCATGACCGGTGTAGCTTTTGTGGTCGGCGCTCTGTCCAACGTCTACTTTTCACAAACCCAGGGACAAATATCCTTTTTAGCAGCCAGTAAGAACGTCGATTCCATCATTCCTCTTTTCATACAAAAGACCATGCCTGGTTGGTTTGGCATTGTTTTCCTAGTCACTCTATTTTCGGCAGCCATGTCAACCCTAAGTGGTCAATATCATACTATGGGTACTGCCTTGAGCAGGGATATTGTGGAAACGGCTCTTCGTCGGAAAACTTCCATGAGCTTAAGCCGTCTTGGTACCTCGATTGGAATTCTAATCGCCACTTTCGTAGCATGGGCCCTTCCCCGCTTTTATGAATCGGGAAATGCTATTATTGCTCGGGGAACATCGCTCTTCATGGGTTTATGTGCTTCAGCTCTCCTCCCGATGTACGTTGGTGGACTCTATTCTCGAAAAATAACCAAAGCTGGAGCTATAGCCGGTATGTTGAGTGGATTTTTTATAAGCATCTTCTGGTTCCTCTTTGTCCACGAAAGTGAATCAAAGGTAATTGGTCTTGTAATGGCTCTCACTGGAAAAACCGCACTCTGGGATCACCCCTGGAATGTTGTTGATCCTCTCATTGTTGCTTTGCCTATTTCAGCCCTGGTAACTATTATAGTAAGCCTTTTTACCAAAAAATGTGATGAAGAACATTTAAATTTCTGTTTCAATCAAGTGGCGAAAAAGAGATAAGATAACCAAGGCATTGCTCTCAAATTATGATAATATATAAAATTGGTTGCGCAAGAGAATTTTTTATGAAAATGTTTGGCTGGTTATTAGCGTAAAATACCGTTGAGTCTTAACATAAAAAGATGAAAAATGAACACTATCAGGAGGAGAGCAATGCCTTTTTTTGAATATGATAGCTTGAAAGTCTTTTATCGAATTGAAGG
>MWBQ01000211.1 GCA_002069605.1 Candidatus Atribacteria bacterium ADurb.Bin276 | reverse complement strand
TTATGCGACGTGGCAATCTCATCCACCCGCTCCGTCATTGCGAGGAGCGTCTTATGCGACGTGGCAATCTCATCCTTTTAAAGTATTTATGAAGAAAGAAACTAAGAGTTTAGAGCCTCACGGCTTCAAAACACGGAACCTCAGGATGACGGATTTTTTATTCGTTCATGATTTTTTCAGGATAGATGATTATAGAAAAAAAGGCATTATTCTGGCTGCTTTTTTGCATCCTTCAAAAAAAGAAACAACCTCGAATAAAAAAATAGGTTTAAGGTATTTTCAAAACCACTGGATATGTGTATTATAACTTTATATTATAATGATAATATTTATTAACAATTATGCAATAATAATTAATAGAGTCATTTAAAACCATGGAATTTATTCAAGACCAAGACTTCAATCCAAAAAAAAATCTTCTGGTTTCTTCCGAGGATAGGAATAGAATTCCTTCTTTTGTATCCTTTCAATTTTTCCGTTATCCGGCTTTTCTGATTAGTGTCTGGATTATCATTGGTTTTTTTATTCAAGAATATATTAATTTATCCCTATTAATGATTATAGTTTTAATCGGTTTGGGCTTTTTTGGACAAATCCTGCTTCACAAGTATTCTCGCTGGTTTTGTTTGGCGAGTTGTCTTTTTTGGTTGATGATTGCTGGTTTTATACATTATCTCGCCTACCAGATTCCAATAGATGCTTTTCGATTGGTCCAGGGTACAAAGGTTACTTATCAGGGAACCATCCAACGTATTAATGAAAAATATTATTTGAGTAAAATTGAATCTTTTTCGGGATATCGGCCGGTTCTCTTATTAAAAAATCCAGCACAAGAGCTTGATCAATTTTTATTTCAGAGGGTAGAGGTAACCGGACTATTTCGACCTTATCTGGCTTGTTCCAATCCTGGAGGAATCAATTTTCAAACTTATTGGAGACAAAAAAGAATTTTTGGCGAAATCCAAGTATATAAATGCCACCCGATCGACAACAATACCTTTTGGAATAATTTCTTATCGAGTTTTGAACGAACGAGAAATGCCTTATCTAATCGATGGAGAATGAAACTTGGTGAAGAATATCCCTATTTTGCTGCCATGCTTTGGGGAGAAAAAAATGACCTTTTCCAGGATAGTACAGCACTTTTGCAGGAAACTGGCATCTATCATACTTTTTGCATATCTGGTCTCCATCTCACTATCCTGGGAGGAATTCTTCTCTTTATTTTACAGAAAATCCATCTCCCAAAGTCTTTAGCCGTGAGCTTGAGTATTTTTTTCTGCCTCCTCTATCTTTTTTTCTGCAGCATTGCACCATCTGCCTTTCGAGCTTTTCTTATGTTCGCCCTTTTTCTCATCGCCAAGCAAATAGGTCGTAACACCCTCTCGATTCATTTCATTTCTATTGCCTTTATGGTGATGTTTTTCCTTCAACCGGAAATTATCTTCCAACCTGGATGTCAACTCTCATTTATATCAACTCTGGCAATTATCCTTTATAGTTCCCAAATCCAAAACTCCTCTCAATATACCAAACTGTTTCAATGGATAGCCAACGGCATTTTACTCTCAACGGTTGTTACTATCTTTACGCTTCCTCTTCTTATCCTTAACCGGCTTTCTTTTTCCAGTCTCATCTGGACCAGCAATCTTATTTTAATTCCCATTGCTCAACTTTCAATACTCGTTAATTTTATTTCTATTCTTGGTTCATGGATTCCACACTTGACTAACGTCTTTTCCCATCTCATACGTCTTTTGATTCGAATCCTGATTATACTATCGGAGTGGAGCCAAAATAATATTCCTCATCTCTTCTGGAAATTTGAAGCCAAAAATCAACAGATTTTCGGTTGGGTGTTCTGGATATTATTATTATTCCTAATTGATTTGCTGATGGTGAAAAAATCAAAAGCTATCCTACTGAAAAGCATGATTTTGTTCTCACTGGTTTTGGTCATTTTTGGCTTCTCAGCACAACCTCAGTTCCAGGTTTGGGTTTTGGATGTTGGACAAGGTTTAGCAATGATAAGCCTATCTGACAATCAAGCAATTTGTATTGATACCGGAGGAGTCATCAGAAACTACGGGAATACTGGATACACCATATTGCTCCCTTTCCTAAAAAATTATGGTATACATCAACTTCAGTCAGTTTATCTCACTCATTATCATCAGGACCATACCGCAGGAATCCAAAGTTTAGTAGAAGCATATGACATCTCCGGGATCTATGGACGTTTCGAAAGCGAACTGGAGGGCGGGATAAAAACTACCTCAATTGAATATCCCACTGTTTCTAAGCATCACCATCCCTATCAAATAGAAATAATTCCGATTTCCGGGTTTCAAGAAAATGATCAAGCATTAGTATATAGACTTTCTATCCAGAATTTTTCTTGCTTAGTTTGTGGCGATATAGAAGAGGAGGGGATTCACCAACTTCTCAAGGCTGGAGAAAATATAATTCGATCGGAGGTTATAATTATTCCTCACCATGGTTCCTATACAACCAACTTAGCGCAACTTATCCAACAAGTTCGGCCATCTCTTGCTATAATATCTACAGGTGAAAACCGTTATGGTCATCCTGATCAACGTACCCTAAAGCTTTTGAACGAATTAGGGATACCATATTACCGGACTGATTACCATGGTGCGGTTGGTTTTCACATCCAAAGAAAGAATTGGAAGGTTATTGTTCATGGAAAAAACGACTTTTCAAAAATGGATAACGAGTGACATTCCCAATAACCAGTATTTTTTTCTTATTTCTCTCAATATCAGTCGTCATTTTTGGGAGCAGTACTATTTTCCACAGATAAAAACCAAATTTAAAACCAATATCGTCTATCGAGTAGAAAATGAAAAAACCTGGAAGGAAATGGAAGCGGAAAGAATGCTTCCTAAGTTGTTCCCAGAAAAGGAAATAATTCTTCTTGATGGGATTTCAGAAAAAGGTGCTTTAGAAATTGCACAAAAAAAATCTATTCCTGACAATTTAATATTTCTTTTTTTAAACGAAGGTGAACTAACCAAACCATGGACGAACGTCACAATCATTCATGTCGGGTTTGGTGAAAAGGAATTTTACCAGTGGATTGGAAAAACCGCCGGAGAGAAGTTTTCTGGCCTCCCTGCAGCAGTGATCAAAAGCCTATATAAATATTGGAGGGAATACAATCTCGGAGAGGAAGATATCATGGGTTTTATTCGTCAAACCGAACTCTTACCGAAACGAACGCCATTGGATGTAGAGCTCTTCTTTGAAAAAAGTGAAAAGACTCTTTTATTTCGATTTTTAGATGCCCTTAGTGACCGTGATACTCAACTTGCTACCAAATATTTTTGTTCTCTTCAAAAAATTAATTATCCTTCTAGTCTCCTCGTATCGATGATTGCCCGCCGCTTTCGTTTGATGGCACAAGTTCTAATAACTGGAGTAGAAAACCAGGATTTGTGGAAAAAGAACCGAGTGAGTCCTTTTGAAATTCGAAAAATTAAAACCTATAGTAAAAAATTTAGCCCATCCGAAATAACGAACTTATTTTATGCTCTTCGTCATATGGACAGGCTACTCAAAACCACCAATAGCGATTTTTCCATTCTGATGTTGGATTTTATCGATCAAATTTCGGTTAGGACTCCGACACTTCATCCTCAGTTGAAACAATCAGTTTCTTCCCTAAACGGGATTTGATCCGGGAAGATTTGTTTTTATGAAAAACATTTTTGGTTGCAGCCATATCCAGTTGCTTTTGAACAACCGGTAAGTATTCTCGGGCTTCCTCAATTTTCCCAGCTTCAATCAATTGTAAATATTTTTTAACTGTAGTTTTGGTTGAACTTCTCACACTGAGATTTTGAATTCTTCTCTTTTGACTTTGTCTTAAGTTTTTAATAGCTGATTTTATATTTGGCATATCTTCACCTCATACCCTATACAATTGAATTCTAAGTGACGAAGGAAATTCTATCATTAACTTATAAGGATTTCAATCATTCATTTTTTTCCCTTGTCAATTTCTTGAAAACTCTTTAAGCTTATATAGAATCTAAAAAGAGTAGACCCTCATGCTGCTTTGCAGTATGAGTTGAGGATGAAAAGAGTTATCTAAATCCGTCATTGCGAGAAGTCCAACCGATTTTTGTTTGGTCGACGTGAGAATCTCATCCAACCACTCCGTCATTCTGAGGAACGTATTGTGTGACGTGAGAATCTCATCCTTTAAAGTATTTATGAAGAAAGAACCTAAAAGATGAGATCCTCACGCCCTCGAAAAGCGAGGGCTCAGGATGACGGCATTTTTAAGCGTTAGTGTATTTTCAGGATAGACAACCATTATGCCAAATGAAGGCAATAAACTTTATTATCAATAGCCATGAAAGGGGATGAAATCCGATTAAAAACTTCACCACTCTCAGTCATGCCAGCCATGCTGTAAACGATATTTATTGGTTTGTTATTCCTTCGGTTCTTCCCGTTATTCTTGACGAATTTAAACTTGGTTATGGATGGGCAGGTGGAATCTTAACTGCTTTTCTTTTAACCATTGCCGTTTTTTCTCTCATTTTTGGACATTTTTCCGATCGCTTTTCCCGCTGGTCAATTATTAGCTTGGGTTTTTTGTTAGCCTCGGTCGGTTTCTTTTTGTCAGGGTTTAGCCATACTGAAGGTACCCTAATTGCAACTTTATTATTAGCCGCTGTTGGCGTGAGTACCTATCATCCTTCCATGTATGCAGCCGTTGATGAAAACGCCCGGGAAAAAAGAGGTAAAATTTATGGGTTTTTTGAATTTTGGGGAGTGGTGGGAATTTTAGGAGTATTCTTTATTTTCGGTTCACTTCTCCAAATGGTAGACTGGCGAGGAATTTTCTTCCTCACGGCTATTCCTGGAGTTTGGTTGGCTTTTCTCTTCATCCGAAAGCCAATAATTCCCAAACCGGACAATTCAAGGTCATCAGATATGACCCAAAACACGAAAACAGCTCCTGGTTTTTCTCTTAAAATTATTGCTCTTTTTTTTATCGGCCTATCGCTTCGGATCCTCAGTATCACCGCTATTGTTAATTTTGCCCCTACCTATTTAGTACGAGAATTCAATCTTCCCGTTGATATCGCTAATTATGGAACTGGACTAATATTCCTCGGAGGTATGATTTTTGCTCTTACCTTTGGCATCTTGTCCGACCGCTATAACCAACTGACCATATTACTTTTTTTATCGGGAATGATTGCACCAATAATTTTCTTCTTGGCCATCTCTCACCAGCTTTTTCTGGTATATATCCTTCTTTTTCTGTTGGGGGGCTTTTGGTTAGGTTTTTCACCCGTTCAAAACATTTATGTTTCAACGCTCACCAGCTCAATGGGTAAGGGAATGGGATTTGGTTTCTTGATGGGACTTATGACCCTTACCAATGCTTTTGGCCCAGGATTATTTGGAATACTGGCTGACTTTACCAATCTACGAATGGCAATTCTTTGGTACACATTACCAGCCATATTAGGATGGCTTCTTTTACTTATCATGGCCCAATCTATGAAAAA
>MWBQ01000210.1 GCA_002069605.1 Candidatus Atribacteria bacterium ADurb.Bin276 | reverse complement strand
AATTGACCAATTCATATAAGGGAGAACTTTATTAAAATCTTCCGTTATGAAAGGAATGTGCCATTTCATTAAATGATTGATGATATAGAGTAAAACTAAGTTCCCAGCTATTGCTCCAACGTATTCCAATTTTTTAGATTTCTCCCCTCTCTGGCTTGGATTCTTTCCGTTGGAATCCTCTGAAATCTTATTATTTTGATGATTGTTTCCTGGCATAATTCCCCATCTCCCAACCCCTCCTCTTCATAACTTTTTAATGGGTTTTTTAAATTTTTGGTCTATTTATTAATCGTGTTATGGTTTTGGTTTCTATTCTGAAAATACCATCAAATGAATTCCCCCATTGAGGGGGGTTAGGGGGGTGTGCCTTTAATCCGTCATCCTGAGGCTTCGTTTTTTGAAGCCGTGAGGGTCCCATCCTCAAATTTTCTCCCCCTCTCCCCCTCACCCCCTCGCGCCCTCTCTCCCTCAGTATCTAATGGCGTGAGGATCTCATCTTTTATCTCTTCTTTCCTCTCCCCTGGTGGGAGAGGATTAAGGTGAGGGGGAACCCTGGATATCTCTAACTGGCTCAATTAATAACACCAAACCTGGATCTTAGCACAGGCTTTTCACCCTCATCCCGCCCTTCTCCCATCAAGGGAGAAGGAATTATAGTGATGCGTCATCCTGAGGCTTCGTATTCAGAAGTCGTGAGGATCTCATCTTTTTCTTTTTTAATTCAAAAATATGATTAAGTATGAAATCTTCAAGTCTTTCTAAAAAGAATCACCAGATAGTCGTTATGATCATCAATCGCTGTTTCTTTTATTCGACTCACGGCTCACTGTTTTTAAGAATGAGATTGCCACGTCGTCCAACCAAAAAACGGTTGGTCTCCTCGCAATGACGGATTTAGAATGGGCATAATAAATCAAGCTCCTACCAAAGAATTAAAAAAACATAGGGGCACAATGAATTGTGCCCAGTCTTTCTTTAACGTAGCAACGTGCTATGGCAGGTTGAATCCCTCTGGTATTTTCATTGTCATCTGGTGTTGCTAAGCAGCATGAAGGTCTATTCTATTGAAAAACCACACCTTTAATCGTTTCCAAAATCCAGGATTGCGCATTATTATAAGTATCCTTGGGAAGAATTATTATGGTCATTAGATTGGTATTCGGATACAGCACCATAACAATTGCATACATTAGGTTCTGGGTAAATTCCTCACCGGTCATATCAGATAGCGCGCTTCCCTCCATTCCATAAAGATTAACCTGAGCAGTTCGATCTCCAACTTGAATGATGCTTTGACCAACCTTATTGCCACCTTGACCTAAAATATCATCCTCAATGTCTAAAAATGCCTCTTGGTTTGCTTCCGGATTAGCTACTTTGGGTATATAGGCTTTGGCTTGATCGGGAAGTGAGAAAGCAACGATATCATCATCGGGGCCTGGTTGTTGTGTTGTTCCTTGAGGGAAGGTAATAGTGTATTTCCCTTGAGGGTCCTTAAATACATTTATATTGGGTTGATCAAATGATGGGAGTTGTTCACCGGTTTCCATTTGAGGAAGCCCGCCTGGAGCAGATTCAATTAAAGGTGACGGATTCAACGGCGGTAAGCTTATTGTCGAATCATCTGCGTTTGCTGGTATAACGATTAAAAAAAAGAGCAACGCCGTAAAGCTAATTAACCAATTCCGAGAACTTTTTAAATAGAGCATTGAATAACCCTCCTTCTAACATTTCATAAATGTATTTAATACCTAAAAATAAAATATTGATTAAAAACAAGTTTACTTCTGAATATCAACTCCAGCAATAACTGAATCATCGTTGGTTACTTCCACTTGCTGTCCGGGTTGTAGTACAAGAAATTCATGATGATTCCAATCTCCATTAAGAAGCTTCTCTAATAAATTGAGGTCCCCGGCAATTTCTCGGTATTGAAGAGATTTTTTTTGAGCAATTTCTTTAACTTGGTCATGATAATTTAAAAAACGAAAAAACTCGAAATCAACACTGGCAGCGTAACTATAGTGTTTCATCCAACCTTCTTCAATTTCCATTAAATATTTAGCATTATCCTCTCCATATTTTGCAAGGTATTCCTGGTATTTCCTTTCTAAATTTTCATTGGTTTCCGACCCAACTGCATACCCTCTTTCTACTGCACTCGGTGTGTAATAATAGGTTCCGGGATGATTATTAAATTCATCAAGATATTTCACTCTCGAACCCAAAAAAAGAGTAATGCAATCATGAGCCTTTGGGATAACAACCGGAAGGTCTTTGGCAATGATCCCCTTGGTTGAATTTCCACATAAGGCATAGGCGAGCAATATCGCGTCATAATTATATTCACCCTGGCTCGCTTGGACGATTTCTCTCTGCAAAATTTCTCTAAGGTAATCAGGTCTTTCGTGAAGCCCTTTTTCTAAGAATTTAACGTTAATTGTACTCAAGGAAGAAGCAATGATATAAGAAACTTCTCTTACAAAAATATCACAGGCAATTAATAAATATTGCATCCAACACTCCTCGCTCTCTTTAAAAAATTAATTCCTCAATTAAAATTCAATCCTGGCAACAAGCGCTGCAGTTTTACCTGCCTAAAATAATTCTTCTGATATTGTATAATAAGAATTAGAAAAAGATATTCATTTTTTATAAAAAGACATTATATTTCTCCGCAGCACCTTATTCACAGCTTGCTTTGAATTTACCAGAAACAGTTTTATTGTCTTGAATAATCACAAGAAAAAGGTGGTTAAAAATGAAAACCTACACTTTCCTCTTGGCGGTTTTGAGTCTAATCTTTTTGGGAACATTAACAACCCTGGCAATTGAACCTATTCCAATAAGCCAAAATTATCAATATGTGGCAATGCTATCTGGAGATGAGGCTATACCGCCACAAAATACCGGAGCCTTTGGAAAAGCTTTTTTTGGTTTGAACCAAGAAATGAATCAAATCAGCTATCGAGTTGAAGTTTATAATATTTATGATGTGTTAATGGTAACTTTACGTTTGGGTTCTCCAGGAAAAGAAGGTTCTCTAATTGTGTGGCTTTTTCCAGAAACTCCTCCACCAACTCCGTTAAAATATAAAGGACTATTTGAGGGGGTTCTTGCCGAAGGAATTATTACTGAAGATCGACTGGCGGGTAGATTAAAAGGATTCCCTCTTTCTACATTAATCCAAGAAATAGAAAACCGAAGAGTTTTTGTGCAGGTTGATACTTTACTTCATCAAATTGGAGAGTTAAGGGGTCAGCTATTACCCAATCCTTAATTAAAAAAAGAACAACTTACCAAAAAACCAATATCATATAGAACTATTCACCTAACCACGTTTAACGGAGTAATTACTTACCTGATGCAATATTCAGGAACTACAAGATTTGTTTATTCTATCCCTTCTTATTCACAGAAAAATAATTAAAATCTTGAAGTTATACTCACTCTATTAATGACTACCACATTATTTTTGAAGTTGTTCAAATTCTTCTGGGTGTTGTTTTTTGAAACAGGAAAGATGAGCACACTCGACAACTTTTTCGTCTTCCTCGCGGCATACACAGGGTACATAAGGTTGAATTGCAAATCCACATATGAAGCAGATTTTCTTTTCTGAATTTTTTTCTATTTGCCAAGCCATAATACCCCTCCTCCCAATAAATTTATTTTCTATCTTAATTGTAACGCAAATTTGTATATATTTTTTAATTTATCCCGAAATATTTATTCGTATTCGTTACTCCAAAGCTATACTTTTTTAATTCATCAAAAATGACTTACTCTTGGAAATAGCTAAATTTCCAGATACCTTCGCTCTAACCTAAAAGATTCTATTAAAGAAACGTATTTTAATTAATTAGGCTTGACCTAGAAATAATTATATAATTCATCAATTTAAGATTCTGCTGGTTCAGAGTTTTTTTGAGTATTATCTTGCGCTACATTTCTACGAATTTCACGAGGATTTCCTTCCTTTTTTCTAGATCCATCAGGCCGCCTTGGCTTAAGGGGTGCAATATAAAAAAAATAATCCGGATCCTCATCCTTCTGTTTGCCGGTATTGGGTAATATGAGAATTTTATTCATGGTGTTTAATCGACCACTTAAAAAAACATTCCCATTTCTATCTCTTGTTTTCCACAATCCAGCAAGTTTTAATGCATCCATTTAATATCCTCCCCATATTAATTCGAAATTGGTTTTGAGTATAGTCGGTTTCGTCTTTCAAGCTTATACTCATAATAATTATTTGATGAGAATTGAGTCGCAATTCATAGTATAACACAATCTTTTCTATCACATGATGAGCAGGAACAATAAATCGATGCATAACTCTTTTTTTTATAAGAGATAAAAGCATTGATTAAACTTATAAATGCATTTACACTGGTAATAAATTTTTCTTTTTCAACCAACCATCAATAAGGAAAACCAAATACCCAAATCTTTCTTCAAGAGAAGTCGTAGTAACCCATTTTATACGATCTAATGAAAAACTGGTAAGTAACCTTAAAACTACATCCTGAACCTCTTGGTTGTTTAAATCTTCACTGGCGCGAAATTCATCATAATTCTTGGTTCCATGGGGTAAAAGATAAATAATTTGCTGATAGGGTTGTGATATAAGGTATTCATAAAATCTTTTCGTTATCCTATCAAATAACTCCGAATGGTCACTCCTTCGACAATACAAAAGAGTATAAAGATAATTATCATAAACGGTTCGATCGAGTAATAAGAGTTCGGGTGATTTTTCTCGAATTCTCATTTCTCGAGTAATCTGGATTTCCAATACATCATTTTGAAACATGAGATATAGCTCTGGAATCAATCGCATTTCTTCAAGAGTTCTCACACCATGGGTTTGACTATAAATAGAGAATATGTCACGTGCTACCTCATTGATTACATCCACTATCAATCCTTGTTTCTTGTAATAGCTAAAAAGCTCTTTCACCAAAGTAGTTTTTCCAACCCCTGCTGCTCCACTGAATCCAATTGAAATTGTTTGGTTATTTTGCTGGCGAGGACGCAAAACTATGGCCATCGTAATCCCACTTCCTTCAATTTTTTAGTTTTTAAAAGCTATTTTCTATCACTTCCAATCCTATCAATATAATTGACAGATGTCAATATATATAAAAATATATGACAGTAGTTTTTAATATTTAACTACTAAGTAAAAATCATAAGGTCTTTTTTTGTGAAAAAAACATAAATTTCACTATTATGGATTTTTTCAAAGTGTAATTGTAAAACTAATCTTTACAACAGCCAATTTATCAAAAGGCAATTTAATACTTAGTTACAATGAGATCTTCTTTGAGTAAAATATGAATGAAAGAGGTGATATGAATGAATAAGTTATCAAAACTAAATTATAAGGCTGAATTAGTAGGAGTTTTCGGCCATCCTGTTGATGAAAATCCAACCATCATCATGCAAGAAGCAGCGTTTCGTGCCTTAAATCTCAATTGGAGATACTTGACCATCGAAGTCTTTCCTGCAGATTTAGAAGATGCCATAAAAGGAATCCGGGCTTTCAATATGCGGGGAATCAACCTCACAATTCCTCATAAAGTTGAAGTATTAAAATATTTAGATGAAGTCACGCACGATGCTCAATTAATGGGTGCGGTGAATACAGTCTATCGGCGAGATAACCAATTAATTGGAACCAATACCGATGGAAAGGGATTCCTTACCTCTCTCAATCTTGATGCCAAAATTGACCCTCGTGGGAAAAAAGTGGTGATTTTGGGCGCCGGAGGCGCTGCGCGAGCAATTAGTGTTGAACTTTCCTTAGCTGGAGTAAAAGAAATAACTATCGTTAATCGCTCCCCAAAAAGGGGTGAAGAATTAGTTAATCTTCTCCGGGAAAAAACCCCTGTTAACGCCCACTATGAGCCTTGGACATCCGCCTTCCCCCTTCCTTCTCCTGTCGATATCCTTGTTAATGCAACCTCAATTGGTCTTTTCCCCAATACCAGTCAAAAACCAAATATTCAGTATGACACAATCAGACCTAATCTGGTTGTTTGTGATGTCATTCCTAATCCACCTCATACCCAATTTTTACAAGAAGCCGAAAAACGAGGTGCCAAAACCCTGGACGGCTTGGGAATGTTAGTTTACCAAGGCGCAATTGGTTTTAAACTCTGGACCGGTTTAGATGCTCCCGTCAAAATTATGAAAAAGGCTCTATCAAAAGAATTTGGGGTATAACCATCCCTCAATCTAGTTTCAATTGATATATTTCTTGCGGATTTTCATAGAGAATCCGACGAGCATATTCAATGGCAGTTTTTTCGGTAAAATATCCTTCTTCAACTTTTTGGCTTAAAACTCGGGCTAAACAATGAAGAACCAAACTCACCTTTCCATAAGCCCATTCTACTGAATAGGCATCGGTAGCAATGGCAATCCACTTGTTGGAAGGAAGGGATTCTATTCTTTGAGAAATTAATTGTTCAATAATATTCGGTATCAGAGTATGCCACCAAAAACCGAGCAAACTCACATTGGGTAGCATTCTGGCAATTATGGTAAATTCTTGTGCCATCGAAAGCGATGCAAACATTAAACTCATTGAAATCTTCGGGAAATCTTTAAAGACTTCTACGAGGTCAAGACTTAATTGATGATTATTCCAGACATAGGACTCGCCATATCTCATCCCAGGACGAGCCCAATACGCTCCAATAACAAATTGTGCTGGTGTTCCAATGCTTTGGAGTGCTTCTAAATAACTATAAAATAACCAGGTAAATAAGATGTGGTTTTCTTCGGCACTCAGTTGAGTTCCGGTTTTTTTCTTATCATAAATTTCATTGATTTGACCTGAAACCGGTTTTATTAAATGAAATGCCGAGCTGATAAAAGCGGTAAAATACCGAATCCCCGATTGGGATTTCTTTTTAAAAAAATCGTAAATTGACTGTTGAGCTTGATCACTATTCTCTGGTAAACCACCATACTCTTTAGCTATTAAATCAAGAAGGCTTAAATTTCGGGTTGGGTCAAAATGGAAAAGATCTAAATCTTCGTATAAGGGAATTAAAAACTGATTTCTTGCCAATCCTTCTTGGCTCCAATGATTTTCACAAATGAGTGAACATTGAACATTCATCCGATTCAATATCGATTTTGGGTAGGAAAAATCTCTGCCTTTCTGAATAATTTGTTGCTGTAAATCTTTCCAATTGTCAGGGCGTATATCACCATCAGTTACATGATAAATATCATTTAATATTTTTTTAATGCACCAAAAGGTAGTTGTGTTTTCAACCAAAGGTTTATATTTAAAAAATTCCCCGATTCTTTCTTCAAACGGAGTATTAGAAACCAAATAATTATCGTCTTTTAGGCCGGCTGAGTAAAGCTCCCGTCTCATAAAATGATAAAAGAGGATGTCGGACAAGTCACGACACTGAGGTTGATCGATTGAAATATGAGAATGAACATCAAAAATTGGCAACTCTTTTATTGAATGGAGTAGGTTTTCAAAATACTTCATTTTTCCATCTCCTTTTTTATATAAGCCTTTTTCAACCAGTACTTTAAAAGAAAATAAACAAATTTAACGTTTTACCCGATAACGGTACATATTCATCCAAACTGCCCCTAAAATAACCAAACCACGGATAACCATTTGAATATAAGGAGATACATTCAGTAAGGTCATTCCATTAAGGAGAGTGCCTATGATCATAGCTCCTAATAAAGTTCCAAACATCTTTCCTTCTCCTCCATTTAAACTGGTACCACCAAGGATAACTGCTGAAACGACATCTAATTCTTCACCCTGACCAACTTGTGGAGATCCGGTACCAAGACGAGAAGCCATAATAGCTCCTCCTATTGCAGCAAGAATTCCCTGAAGAATAAAAACATAGATAAATATTTTGTCGACATTAATCCCTGATATCCTGGCAACTTCTTGGTTTTCACCAACTACTGATACATATTTACCAAATTTTGTTTGTGTAAAAATAAAGTAACAAATAATCCAAATAACCAGCATCAAAATAATAGGCGTAGGAATAGGGCCAATAAACCCTCGGCCCAAAGAGCGAAAGCTTTCTGATTTTATATAAATCGGTCTTCCTTGAGTATAGATAAAACCAATTCCACGAAGAATACCCATTGTCGCTAAAGTAAGTAGAAAAGCCGGTATTTTTTGCTTGGCAACAAAAAAACCATGCAAAAGCCCAATTATGAGCCCTATAGCAAATATGGCGATCACCCATAAACCAAGTGGATAGTTTTCTTGACGGAGAAAGGCAGCGGCAGTTACGCCGGTTAAAGCTATCACTGAACCTACACTCAAATCAATTTGAGCAGCAGTAATTACAAATGTCATACCAAAAGCTACTATGGCAGTGATAGATATCTGTCTCCCAACATTTAATATATTTTCCACAGTAAGAAAATAAGGAGAAGCAATCGATAAGAACAAACATAAAAAAATAAATCCGAGCAATAAACCATAGTTTTCAAAAAGAAACATAAACCAGCCCAAAGTCGATTTTTTTTCTTGACTCATAGTGAATTTCTCTCCTAAAAGATATTATTCAAAATCAAACATCCATTTTTTAATCATTCAATTGTAATGTACTAAAAAGGATAGTTTTTCATTAAAGTCTTTAACTCACAACATTAATCGCTGGTGCGTTATTCATTTCTTGCTTTTGTTCACCTGAAACCATAAGTTTAACAATTTCATCGCGAGTTGTATTTTTGATGATTCGATCACCAACCCTCATTCCCCCTCTTAAAACGATAGCGCGATCGGCAACTGAAAAAACATCTTCAAGATTATGGCTGATGAGGATCACTGACGCTCCGTGCTTTTTTAAATCTAAAATGATCTGACGCACCTTAGCAGTTTCGGCAACACCTAAAGCAGCAGTCGGCTCATCCATGATGATAATTTTCGCCTCCCAAAAAACACTTTTTGCTATAGCAGTGGCTTGGCGTTGTCCTCCAGATAAAGTTCCAACTTTTAACTTTGGATCTAAAGCAATTCGTAATCTTTCTAATAATGGTTTGGTTTCTGCTTCCATCCGCTTTTTATCTAATATTTGAATGGGTGTCTTTAGGAATTTTTTCATTTTCTCTCGACCAAGAAAAATATTTTCAGCAATGTTGAGCTTCGTGGCCAGAGCTAAATCTTGATAAACCGTTTCAATACCTAATTCCTTCGCTCCAGCTGGATCAGAAATAGTAACCGATTTACCACGAATAAAGATTTCACCTTCATCTTGACTAAAAACACCAGCAATAATTTTAATTAGGGTTGATTTCCCAGCGCCATTATCCCCCAATAAACCAAGTATTTCATTAGGATAAAGTTCAAAGTCTACCTGATATAAAGCTTGTACTGATCCAAATTTCTTAGAAATACTCTTCATTTTTAAAATGGGTTCTTCATGCATATTAAATCCCTCGTTTTTCGTTGATCCTCCTTCACAAATAGTGATGAAAGAGATATTCTTATTCCTTTAATTTAAATGAGGGAGAGAAAACTCATTTCTCTCCCTCAAGGTTTATTCCGTTATATCATCCTAAAACCAACTAATAGTCAAGAATTTCTAATGCTTGAGTGGCTTCTTCCAAATTTTCTTGGGAAACTAAAAGCACTGGAATGGTTATTCTTTTTGGGATTTCTTCGCCTTTTAATTTATTTAAAGCTGTTTCAATAGCAGTCGATCCTAAAACAATTGGCTGTTGGGCTACAGTAGCAAATAATTTCCCATCTTTAATTGCCTGGACCATTTCAGTATCGATGTCTACACCAACTACTTTTACATTGGCTCCAGCTGCTTCCACCGCCGAGACGGCTCCCATCGTACAGGTCTGGTTTCCACCAAAAAGAAAATCAATATCTTTATTCGCGGTCATGATATTTTCTGCAACTGTCATGGCGTTTTCGCGAAGTCCTTCTTCAACGTTTTGTTGGGCTACGATTTCAACACCCGGCAACTGAGTGACTTGATCAAGAAAACCTTGGGTACGTTGTTGCTGAGCAACCGAGACCGCCCACCAAAGCACACCAATCTTTGCTTTTCCACCCATTTCTTTTTCAATATAAGCTTTAGTCCACCCTCCAACTTCGGTCCCAATCTGGTAATTATCTGAGCCTATAAAAGTAACCACTTTATCAGTTACTAACTCCATATCAGCCGTGATTACTGGTATTCCCTTGGCAATTGCTTCTTCAACAACCGGCACTACGCCTTCCGGGTCGACTCCAAAAAGAACAATTGCATCTACTCCTCGGGTAATATAGGTTTCTAAAGCCTTTACTTGGGCATCGAGTTTGGTTTTGGGATCATCCAATAACATTTCGACGCCAGCTTGTTCAGCTGCTTTCTTCATACCGTTTACAACATCAATGTAAAAGGGATGTTCATAAGTAATGATTGATGTACCAAGAACGATTTGTTTTTCTTGCGAAACTGCACTAAAAGTTAAACTTAAAACCAGACTCATTACAACGAAAACAAATATTAATATTGAAAGTTTGTGTTTCATAGTTTCCTCCTCATTCTTAATCAAAATTAGTTTGTTAATTACTTCCCTTAATCCTCATTTGATCACTCATAATTTAAATAACCAACCACCTCCTTTTTTTGACTTCTATTTAATTCATTTCCAAATCACAAAGAATTATCTTCCAAGCTATAAAAAACCAATAATTCTATGAAATTTCTTTCATAATTTTTTCAACTTTCTCTACTACTGCTTGAATATCCTCGTCACTCGAATTAATATTGATACCAAACCCTGAACCTAAACCTTTATCAACAACACCAACGCTGATATTGATTGCCCGATCAAGGATGGCATCAGTTTGTGGAAGCATATGAGCATAATATTGAATATCTTTTCCGTAAGCCGGACATTCATAAGGGCAGGGATAGAGGGTTGAAGTTTTCTTTTGTAAAATTTGTTCCATATTGTTATAAACATGCCAACCAGAATGAGCAATGGTCTTAGTTCCAGCCCTTTCACCGAAGGCGTCTGCTGTGGCTTTATCTTTAAAAAGTAAAGTAAGCAAAGTGGCACATTCTCCATTTTGGTCGTTTATGGTCCTAAAGCCGATATTCGGAATCTTGGCTAAGGCGGTTTTTAGCTTACTCTTCTTTTCTCGAAGCGTTTTAAGGATTTTATCCACTTTTCGAGCCTGGGCTAAAGCAAATGCTCCGGTCAATTCGTTCATGCGAAGATCCAACCCTACAATGCTTCTTTTCCCAACCTCAACACCGGCCCGCATGGGTTTGTGGCCTTGATCATGAAATCCAAAAGCCCGTTCGTAATAGTCATCGTTATCCGTCACTACAATACCACCATCGCCAGCAGTGATCGTTTTAAAAACATTCAACGAGAAAGCAGCAATATCTCCAATGCTCCCAACTCTCTTCCCTTGGAAGGATGCCCCGGCAGCTTGAGCACAGTCTTCAATGACCAATAACCTATGCCGTCGGGCGATATCCATGATAGCATCCATCTGGCAAGGATTTCCCAGCATGTGTACTGGCATGATGGCTTTCGTCTTGTTGGTAATCTTTTTTTCTACATCATGAGGGTCAAGAGTCAGTGATTCGTCGATTTCGACCAGAACAGGAATAGCTCGGGATACAATAATACTTGAAATAGAAGCAATAAAGGTATATCCGGGAACGATAACCTCATCACCAGGCCCAATACCAAGAGCAGCCAAACCGGTGAGCAATGCGCTGGTTCCGCTATTCACCGCAACTGCATGCTTGACTCCGATCAACTGAGAAAATTCTTGTTCAAGAGTAAATACTTTCTTTTTAAAACTGGGATCGTCTTCTGAACCATAACGAAAAAGATATCCCGACTCTAGAACATCCATCACTTCTTTTTTCTCTTCTTCACCAATTACATATGAACCCGGTCCTCCAAAAGTCGGTTTGACAGTCATTGATCTTCCTCCTTTATCGGGCAACTTTTACCCATTTTCCTTTTTGTTGGCTTTCCACAATTGCGTCGACGATACAACTAATATCATAACCGTCATGAAAAGTAGCATAATCAGGCTTTTTGTTTGAAGCATTTTTTGCATCAAGAACTGCACGATAATAAGCCAGCAGGCTATTTTTAAGGCTATCCAACCAACCTTCAGGATGTCCGCCTGGTGCAAGCACATAACCTCGACACTTTGGATCAAGCTGATTCGGATCTCTCATGAAATAGGAATTCGGTTGGTTGCGATAACCGATCCACATTCGATCCCCTTCTTCCTGATTCCAATAAAAGGATTGGTTTGATCCATCAATTTCGATATTCAAACAACATTTTCTTCCCGCACTTATTTGTGAAACATAGAAAACCCCGCTAGCTCCATTTTCTAACCGGATTAAGACTGCTCCCCAATCCTCTGACTGTATCGGTATTTCTTCGTAATCGGTAGGTTCACGATTTTCACTAAAAGTCTCAACGATTTTTGATTTTTTCCTCACTGGTATCACGGTTGATAAGTCGGCAAATACCTTGGTGATTTTGAGCCCGGTTAGTGTTTGAGCAAGATCACACCAGTGTGAACCGATATCTCCAATTGCTCGAGTTGCTCCACCATACTTTGGTTCTATGCGCCAGTTATAATCGGTTTCATAAAAAAGCCAATCTTGCAAATAAGACCCATGGATTAAATTAACTTTTCCCAGCTCTCCCTTCTGAATCCGGTGTTTCATATCTTGGACTAAAGGATACATTCTATAGTTAAAATTAACTCCATGTACTACTCGGTATTTTTCAGCTAATTCCAACATTTTACTTGATTCAAAGCGATTCATACCTAAGGGTTTTTCGGAGAAGATGTGTTTACCGGCTTGAATAATAGCGGTATTGATTTCCAGATGAAGATGATTAGGCGTGCAGTTATGAATAACTTGAACATCCGGATCATTGATGAGGTCATGATAGTTACCATAAGCACGAGGGATAAAAAAATCCGCAGCTTTTTTTTGAGCTAATTCCTCATTTGCTTCGGCAACCGCGACCACTTCGACAAAACCCAAACGTCTTAAAGCATCAATGTGCACCGTTCCAACAAAACCGGTACCAATAATTCCTACCTTTATTCTTTCCATATGAACCTCCTTCTCCTTTTTTTAATTCTTATTATTATCACTTTTTATCGAAATCATTGATTAGGTCTTTAATTATAATTTTTAGACCTCAAAATCTCACTGCTTCTTTTCAATCCATAACCGGTAAATGGTCTTTCCCAATCAAGACACAAAAATTTCTCTAAGCAGAATCTATCTCCCCTCATAAAAGAATCTAAGGTTCCTAATATGATCCGATAAATAATGCTATTTCTATTGAATAACTTCCAATAAAGAGAGCATTGAGGCACCAAGTGCCCCCGCCCAATCATCTAAAGAAGAAATTCTCATTTCTAACTTTTGACTGAGTACCGACAAAGAATTCTTTTTAATAATATGTTGGATTGGCTCAATTAATAATTGATTGGCATGTTTTAACCGACCACCAAAAATAATCAGAGGTATACCAGTAAAATTAATTACTTGGGCGGCCACCGCTCCGATGCGTTCACCCGATTCAGTTATCAACCGATAACTCAATTTATCTCCCTTTCTGGCTTCATTGATGATATTCTCAATGTTTATTTCTTGATTATGCAAGCTCGATTGCACACCATTTTCAATAAACTTTTTGGCATTACGGATAATCGCAGCAATTGATGTATACACTTCTAAACATCCACGGTTTCCACAACCACAGGACGGTCCGTTTTCATCAACTATAAAGTGTCCAATTTCTCCGGAAATACCAAAAGGACCACGATAAATTTTGCCATCCATTACTATTGATAACCCAATCCCCACATCAAGATAAAAATATAAAAATTCTTTTAAATTTCTTGCCACTCCGTGATTTTGCTCAACGTAAGCCACCGTTCTGCACACGTCATCTAAATAAACGGGAAGTTTAAATTTTTCTTCAAGAAACTTTTTGATTGGAAAATCATTTAAATCCTCCCGCTGGGGAGAACAAAGTGATGTCCCAGTAACAGTTTCCACTATACCGGTACTGGCAATACCAATTGATTTTATATTTTCATTACTATCTAAAATCTTTTTGATTTGATCTTCCAGATTATTTTTAATTGGTTCGTTTTTTTGAACTTTTATCGTTCCGCTTTGAAATATATCTCCAACACAATTGGAAATAACCCAGTTAATATAGGATCCTCCCAACTCAATTCCTAATGCCTTGCCAAAGTTGGGATTAATACTGAGCAATCGGGCGGGTCTCCCACCGGTTTTATCATCCCAGCCACTTTCCGCTACCTTGCCATCTGAAATTAACTTATCAACATATTTGGCAATAGTTAGAATTCCAATACCAGTTGCTTTCGATAAATCATTTCTCGAAAGAGACCCATTTTCTTTTATAATTCGATATATTAATTCTGATTTGGGAGGATTTTTCATTTTATTTTTTCCAGATTATGGAAATACCCCCCTAATTTTTTTGGCTTTTATTACTCGGTCAATTGCTAACATATAAGCTGCCGTTCTCAAACTTACCCCTCTTTGTTGGTGAATAACCCACACTTCATTGAAAGCTCTTTTCATTATTCTCATCAATAATTCATTAACCTCGCTCTCGTCCCACATCAGTGATTGTATATTTTGCACCCACTCAAAGTAAGAAACTACCAAACCACCAGCACTTAACAGAATATCCGGAATCACAATAATACTTCGGGATGATAATATTTCATCAGCTTCAACCAAAGTTGGCCCGTTAGCAGCTTCAGCGATTATTTTGGTATTTAACTTTTTTGCTATGGAAGCATTGATTTGGTTTTCTTTAGCAGCTGGGATAAAAAGGTCAACTGTGAAGTAGAAAATTTCTTCTTTGGGAAATTCTGTTACACCTGGGGCTTTATACCCCTTGATTGTCTTGCTGGGATTGTTGTTTACATAATTAATAAGGTCATCAATATCTAAACCAGATTCTCGATATACGCCACCACTTATATCACATATTGCAATAATCTTAGAACCTTGATGAGCGAGAAGCTGGGCTAAGATGCTTCCAACTTTTCCAAAACCTTGTATGGAGACTTTGGCATTAACCAGTGAAAATCCTAACCAAGGAGCTATATCATTAATGATATAGACTACCCCTCGACCGGTTGCTCCTTGTCTTCCCAAGGTACCCCCGATTTCTAGGGGTTTTCCAGTAACAACCCCAGGGACTGAATACCCTTTGAACATGCTATAAGTATCCATAATCCATCCCATGACTTCATCATTGGTGTTAATATCCGGGGCTGGAATATCTTTTTCTGGACCAATAAGTGGGAGGATCATCGCAGTATAACGACGTGTAATGCGTTTTAATTCTTCTCTTGATAAATGGGACGGATCACAGCAAATAGCACCTTTAGCGCCTCCGAAAGGGATATTTACTACGGCACTTTTCAAGGTCATTAAAGCTGCTAAGGTTTTTACAATATTTATATCCACATCAGTTGAATACCTTAGTCCGCCCTTACATGGTCCCCGGCTACTTGAATATTGAACTCGATACCCGGTAAATACTTCAATATGACCATTATCCATTACTGCTGGTATAGAAACGGTTAACTCCCTTTCTGGATAACGAAGTGAAACATAGTCATCATATTCTAAACCTAGTTTTTTTGCTGCATTATCAAGATTAAAAAGCATGTTTTCAAAAGAATCATAAAATTCTTTTGGCATTTTATAACCCCTCCAAAAATGATTTACATCAATTCTTAATTGTAGGAGGAAATATTTACATATATTTTTATTATTATCTCAACCTTAATAATCAATTATTAAACTACTTTAATAAAATAATAGATTTATTATAATCATAAGTCAATCCTATTAATATATTTATTTTGAATAATTAACAAATATTAATGGAAATATTTTTTGCTATAAGTGGAATAAACAAAGTGAACAGGGGTAGGGATCAAGACTCAAATTATAGAAGTAAGGACGTATAAAAAAAATAGCTCTTCCAGAATTGTATGACCATTCTCCCAAGAGAGAAAAATTTATTTATTTTCTTTTTCAATCCGCGGTTTTCGGTTCAATGTTTTCAGTAAAAAATGGATCGAAGGGAAGCCTCATGCTTTTAATTCTTCACTAAGATACTAACCTTATTAAATATTCTACAATTAACCTAAAAGTTTCTTCTCCCCATTCTTTGGTAGCATTAATAGCATCTTTTGTATACCAGGGAAAATCTGGATTATAGTATTGCATCTTAACTGTTTCAGGATAGGAAGCCATCATGAGCGATGTTTCCAACTTCCCAGCGTGGTCATAACCCATCTTTTTTTGAATTTCAGGACTCATTAAAGGAATAACCTGAATCCAATTAAAAGGATTTTCATTCGTTTGCAGATTATTATAGTAATTTGACATTTTCTCTGATCCCCACCATCCTTTTCCATGTTCCTTTTCTAATAGTCGAAAAATAAGTGAAACTGATGCCTTTTTAAAAGCTAAAGCCTCGGGCATCATTTGCCCCATTTCATATTGATGGTGGATGACTACAAAAATTTGGCGAAAGCCATTCTCTAAAAAACCATGGAGGATATCATTTGCTTGTTTTTCAAACTGATTCGTATCTACATTAATAGTTCCCATTTCTGGACCAGCTACTGCAAAACTGGAAGGTCCAAACCAAACTGGTGGGGCTACAACACAATTAATCTTTTTTTCAACCTCATCAAGAGCTTTGATCACTGCTAAGGTATCCACACCCAGCGGTAAATGTTCACCATGGTATTCAATTGTCCCTGCTGGGATAAAAAGAGGCCAACGTTTTTGAATAGCATGAGTAAAGTCATGACCAGTCATCAGATGTAACTTCATGAGTCAATTCTCCTCCCACGATTAAATAATTCTGATGCCAAACGAAGGTAATCCAAATCAGCATCGGGTGGAATTTGATCTGCCGATCCAGCAATAAACCTTGGATTTTCCTTCCATTGTTTTTGAATTCTATTGACTTGTTTTATTAAATCTTCCCTTGCAAAAAAAGGAGTAAACATAACAGCTGGAAGACCTCCCCATAAAATAATATTTTCACTTTGACTCTCTTTTCTTAAATCCTCAACTGTAACATCTCCTACCGGATCCGGAGTGAGAGCTTCTAAAGCATCAGCCCCGGTTGCTGCAACTTGATTAAGGATCCCTTTAAGGGTTCCATCGATATGAACTGCTGCTTTTTTCCCTGCTTGATGAAGTTGAATAAAGCGTCGAGCATAATAGTTGGCTGCATAACGTGGGAAAAAAGAAGAATAACTTGTTCCACTCAGATTATCACAAAAATGAAAAATTTCTGCGGGAGATTTTATTATAATTTGAAAGGCTTGATCATTCGATTCATCAATACAATCAATGGTTTTTTGAATTTCTATTGGTTCATCCACTTGAGCATAAGTAAAAGCTTCGATACCCATCCAGTCTACAATCAATGCTGAGAGTGGACTTCTTGGCAGGGGAGCAATCGGTATTCCTTCATCTCCCCATTTTTCTCCAATTTCGAGATAATCTGAATAATTAGATCTGAAAATACACTGCTCATAAATTTTCCGAAGGCATTTCAGGTCTTCTGCCTTTTGAATGGGGTATTGAATGAATGCATAACAGAAGGACTGAGGAAGATAAGCCTTTTTCTGAATAAATGTTTTTTCTTGATAATGAAACTTTGTTTCAAGAATAGTTCCATTAACGATAGTTTCGATGTCAACTCCTTCAAAAGAATATTGAAAGACTCCATTAAAAGGTCTCCCTGGTGCACCAATCTGATGTACTGACATTCCATCCGGTTCCTGTTCATCTAAAGCATAAATATAATAAGGAACTACTCCTAAATCTTTATGTAGTTTTAAAAAACCATCAATTCCTCGATATTCATCGGGTAAAATTCCCTTGATTATCTGGCTGTCCCGCCAGTAGGTTAGATCAGCTATCCACAAAATTCGATCCGCCGGCTCTCCTCGAAATATTTGGATAAAATTCTCTTTATTTGATTGCCCCATAGGAGAGCCCCCTTACCAAATGCTTTTGAATTAAAAAAGTGAAAATAATAATTGGGATAGAAGCAATAACTGCTACCGCTGCCATTGGTCCCCAGAGGATGTCCCGGTCGGTCACATAAAATGCGGCAGCAACTGGAAGGGTTTTGACATTCCTTCCAGAAAGAATTAAAGCAAATAAGAATTCGTTCCAGGACGTGATTAAACAAAAAACCGTGGTTGCCAATACCCCAGGAATCACTACAGGAAAAAGAACACGAATGAATGCCCCAAAAACCGAGCATCCGTCGAGCATTGCTGCTTCATCGATCTCAGAAGGTACTTCCCGGAAAAAACCACTCATAAGCCACACTGCAAAAGGGAGGTTCAATAAAACATGCATAATAATAATTGAAGCATAGGTATCAATCAGCTTTATCCTTTGCATAAGGATATAAATCGGTAAAATGATAGCAATTGGTGGAAGCATACGAGTCGATAAAATCCAGAAAGGAAGAAACTTACCTCCTACTCGATATCGAACCAATCCGTAAGCAGTCATGGTTCCTAAAAAAATTGCAATGACAGTTGCAATTAAAGCAATTATTATAGAGTCTTTAAAATATCGATAAAAACCGTCCTCAATGAAGACTTTCCGATAATTTTCAATGGTGGGTGTAAACAACAATTTAGGTGGCATAGCTGAAATATCAAAGCGTCCTTTAATTGAAGTTAAAAAGGTCCATACAATAGGAAATAAAACCAAGATAACCACTAAAAAAACTAAAACATCGATCCATCGGTCCCGAGCTTTAAGTTTGGAACCTTTCATGATTTTCCCTCCAATTTTACAAACTGCTGGCTCGCAATGGTTATGATTACTAAAATAATATAAGAGAGAGTTGCCGCATACCCCATATTGAAGTAATTGAATCCTACCTTATAAGTATAAATACTCAAGGTTTCAGTGGCATTTGCAGGACCTCCTTTGGTCAAGACATAAATAGTGTCGAAAATCCGAAATGAATCCATAAAGCGAATTAAAAGTGCGACCAATAAAAAGGGGGTGACCAGAGGAAGAGTAATATTACGGAAAGTTTGGAAACCAGTGGCTCCATCTACCTGGGCTGCTTCAAAAACGTCCGGAGGGAGACTGGCAATTCCAGAAAACAAAAGAAGAAAAACAAAAGGCGTCCATTGCCAGATGTCAACCATAATGACTGCCGGAAGCGCCGGAGACGGCTCTCCAAGCCAAATGGGTCCTTCAATTTTCAAAAAATGAAGAAAATAATTAAAAATCCCGTATTCTGGGTTATACATATATTTCCACATAAGAGATAAAACAACTGGAGTTATCATCATTGGAATCAGTAAAATTGACCGGCATATTTGTTGAAAACGGGTATTGCGAGTAATAGAAAGGGCTAAAGTCATTCCGATTACCATTTCCATCACTACAGCCCATCCAGTAAAAATAACTGTGGTTCGAAAAGAGTACCAAAAACGGCTATCTTGAAATAATGATATATAGTTCCCTATACCTACAAAAGTTGGTGGTTCAGCCCGGGTCAGGCTCCAATCATGAAGTGTCATATAGAAAGAATAAATTAATGGATAAACACTCACAGCAAGAATAAAAATGATAGTAGGAAGAACCATTAATTGAGGTATATTAAACCTTCTATTTTTAATGGATGACATAATATCCCTCCGTGGATGCTACCGGAACAAAATTTCCGGTAGCATCCAACCCCATATTCAAATCAAATCTTAAATAAACATATTTATTTATAATATCCAGCTTTTGCCATTAAGTCTTCTACCTGTTTAGCCGCTTCGTCTAATGCTTCCTTAGCAGTTTTTTCTCCGGCAATTACTTTTGAGCAAGCAATGCCGATCAAGTCATCAACCTGAGCATATTCAGCAATTTGGGGGGTTGTTTTCGCTTCACCAGCTAAAGCTGCTTCTATACCGCTATAGAAGGGAAATTTTTCTAATACATCTGGATCGTGGAAAGTGGATAATCGGCAAGCAACGGTACCCATAAAAGCAGCTTCCTTATCGTTTTCTTTGTTACAAAGCCATTTTACGAGCTCATAAGTTTCATCTTGGTTTTTACTAGCGCTTGATATAGCAAAAAACCAGTGAATGTCTAAAGTTGTATGTGGTATGTTGGGATCGGCTACTGGGAATACTGTATAGCCATTTTTTCCAATAATTTTTGATCGATCCTCCATTTCCGCCCAAGAAGCAATGTGGCTCCAATGCCACATCAAAGCTGCTCTTCCTTCAAGATAAATCGGACCACTTTCGGTTTCGTCATAAGTAGTCGATGCCTTGGGCGTTACTCCCCATTTGTTTCTGAGGTCAGCATAGTACTGTAAACCGTCAATTCCTGCCTGAGAATTAAAGATTGGTTTCCAATTTTCATCAAAAATATCTCCACCAAAAGACCAAAGCATCAGATAAAAATCATAGGCCAATTGCTGACCTCCCTGCTTTGCGGCAATCACGGTTCCGTTCAAATTTTGATCGGGTCGGTTAAAAAATATTGCCATATCCAGAAACTGAGCCCAGGTTTTTGGGGATTGTAACTCATAACCATATTTCTCTTTAAACGCTTCTTTTTCCTTGGGATCTTCAAACAAATCCTTCCGATAATAAAGCATAATAGGCCCATCATGAGTAGGAAACCCATAGAGTTTGCCATCTTTAGTTTGCAGGTTGAGAAGTGCTTGAGGATATGTGTTAGGCCAATCTTCGGGAGGATCATTTTTGATGTAATCATCAATGGGAATTATATAACCACCGCGGACTAACTCAGAAAACCAATCTGTCAGGGTTCCTATAAAATCATAGGTTCCGGCTTTGCTGGCAAAATCGAGAATCATTTTTTCATGAAATTGAGAAAAAGGTACCTCCTCGATTTCTACTTTTACTCCGGTTAGTTTTTCATACTCTAAAACTTGCTTTTGCAAGGATGGAGTTCTTGCCCATCCCTGGAAAACCAAGGTTCGTAAAACTGGCTTATCTGCACCCTGAGCTACCAGTGCAAATATGAACATTAAACTTAAAACCAAACCAAAAATGATACACTTTTTTGTTGATCTTTTCATTCTATGCCCCTCCCTTTAAGGGTTTTAATAAAATACTTAAATTGAATTACTCATCAGGATTCTTTCATTCCTGATTCCTATTTTATTCCTCTTATACCACCTCCATTTCTATCCTGAAAATATAGGAATGATTTTTTATAGGTAACTCATATTGAGCAACCAACCAGGATCTCATTCTGGACTTTCACCCTCATCCTCACCTTCTCCCATCAAGGG
>MWBQ01000209.1 GCA_002069605.1 Candidatus Atribacteria bacterium ADurb.Bin276 | reverse complement strand
GTAGCAAGGTTTCCCAAACCTCATCCGATCCAGGTTCATTTCTCTGAGCCTCTACCCCAAAACGGTCTCAATCAGTCTGAATGGGAGGAAAGATTAAAAAGAAAGATGGAGGAGTTCATTCATGATGATCGGTAAAAAGCTCGATTGGTGCCTGACAGGTCTCATCTCTTTTTTTATGGTGATTGTTATTGGTTCTTCGGTTCAAGCCCAAATCGAAAAAATAGAGTTGAGCATTGAAGAAGTTACTGACCAAAAAACTCCCTATTTGAATTATCCAGTAAGCGTTATTGTACAGGAAGAAAGCGGCTTGGTATTGATTAGCGACTGGGCTAACGACCGCCTGGTTATTACCGATCAAAACGGAAAAACCCAAAAAATTATCCCCGGCTTGGAAGGTCCAGTAGGGATAGTTTATGATTCCCCCACCAACCGCCTCTATCTTACTGAGCAAAAAGCCAACCGAATTCGAATTTTGGATGGTTCTACTTTTGCGCCGATCAGCGAGCTTAAAATTCAGGGAATTACTCTGAATGAACCTCGGGGTCTCTGGATGGATAATGGCCGTAATATCTATCTGGTTGATACTATGAATTCTCGGATTGTGATTTTTGATCAAGAAGGGAATCTGATCAGGACTATTGGGAAAGAGGGAATGGGAGATGATGAATTCTATTATCCCCGGGGTATATCTGTTGATTCCCAAGGAAGAATATGGATGACCGATACTCTTCATCACACAGTGAAGGTGTTTGATTCAGTGGGAAATTATCTTTTTCGTATTGGAAAAGGTGGCAGTGGTCCCGATGATTTAGATCGGCCTCGATATGTAATCGTAAAAGATGAAACAGTGATTATTTCTGATTATCGAAATAACCGTTTGAAGATTCATAATACTCAAGGTGAGCTGATTGGGATAGTCGATAGAATTGGTGGTGATCACCTCCTCAATCCTGAAGGGTTATGGATCGATGGGAATGGTTATCTTTGGGTCGCCGATTCCGGTAATAATCGGGTGGTCAAACTGGATATGACCTTTTTAATGAACCGGGAAGCCTACCTGGCATCTTTATTGTCCGAAGACAAGATCGATGAATTTTTAAGAGAAGCTGCCTCTCTTTCTCCAGAAAAACGGCAAAAACCTGAAATCAGTGCTCTTTTTTATGCTGCTTACCAGAAAAAAGATGATTTAGAGAATATGATTGCTGAGGCTGAAAATATTTGGATGAAAGATGAGGAGAACCGCTCAACCTGGTCAGAAGAATTGGGGATACTTTACTACCGAAAAGCGACCCTATCTCGGGCAGCCCAACCTGCTGCAACGGTAAAAGCATTATATCGTAAGTCAATTCAATATGGTTATAAAAAAGCTTACATCCCCTATATTTGGACATCATTTTTGATGTTGGGTGGATCCAATCTTTTTCTGATTACCCTTATAATTTTGCTTTTAGTATTGTTGTTTGTGCTATATAGAATTCGTATAGCCCGTACACGGAGGTGGTAAGAAAATGGATAGGCTACCAGCGGTTGCCGGTTATTTTTATCCAGAGAATAAAAATGAATTAGATAGCTTAATTAATAAAGTCTTTGAGTCAGAAATCGGAGCTGCCGGGAAAATTGATCAGGATTTTCCCACTAAGATAAATGGAGTGGTTTGTCCTCATGCCGGGATAATTTTTTCAGGTGGTGTCGCTTCCTGGGCTTATGCGGTTCTTTCGCGGATCGATCCAATTGATACTTTTATTATTATCGGACCCAATCACCGAGGCTTGGGAAGAAGAGCTTCGCTAAGTTCGGCCGAATCGTGGATCACACCCCTGGGGAAGGTTGAGGTTGACCAGGAAATGGTAGACTTTTTTTTATCGTCTTCGGCGATTTTTACCATCGATGATCGAGCTCATCAATTTGAGCATTCTTGTGAAATACAGATCCCCTTTCTACAGCATTTTATCCCCTTCTCTTTTAAAATATGTCCTATTTCTCTTTTAGACCAAACCTTGGAAACTGTTCAAATAATTGGTCAAGTAATCAACCAAATTTCTCAACAGAAGAAAATCGTAATAATCGCCAGTACCGATTTTACTCATTATGAATCGGATACGGTGGCTCGGGAGAAGGATTTAATTTGTATTGATAATATTATTCGTCTTGATGGAGAGGAATTCTTTCACTGTATTCATAGAAAAAAAATATCAATCTGTGGACCGGGAGGGGTTGGTGCTTTGATTGAGTTTCAAAAAAATCGCCATTCGTTCCGAGGCACTCTTCTTTGTTATGCTACCAGTGGTGATATCAACGGTCAGTATGACCAAGTGGTTGGTTACGCTGCCATAGCCTTTCCTCAGTAGTTATGGAGTCTTTTATTTTAGTTTGATATTCTGAGGATTCCAGTGTTTTTAACTGACGACGTGAGAATCTCATTAACCAAATCTATCATTGTAAGGAGTCTAATCATCTTTTGGTTTGACGACGTCGCAATCTCATTTACCCAATTTGTCATTCTGAGGAGCGTATTGTGCGACTTGAGAATCTCATCTTTTTAAATAATTATGAAGAACAAAGACATAAAAGAGGAGATCCTCACGCTCTCAAAAAGCGAGGGCTTAGGATGACGCATATCTACAACCACTTTTCACCTTGATAAAAGAAGGTTGGGATGAGGGTGAAAGTCAGGACTCTGATTCATGTTTGGTTTTAAAAATTAAAGTTTGATGTAAATACCAAAGCATCCCCCTCACCTTAATCCTCTCCCACCAGGGGAGAGGAAAAAAAGAAAAGAAAGAAGCTCTCCCAACAGGGGAGAGGAAAAAAAGAAAAGAAAGAAGCTCTCCCAACAGGGGAGAAGAAAAAAAGGATGAAGTTTTCTCACCAGGGGAGAAGAAAAAAAGGATGAAGTTCTCTCACCAGGAGAGAGAAAAAAGGGAAGCTGACTTCTTTCATAAAGTAGACCAAGGAATGGAGAATTTAAAATATTTTAGAAAAATTTAAAAGAAGCTCTTGACAGATAAGCAGGAATAAAATATTATAGTAAATTGTCGGTTCTTTCATTTTGGAACTAAATTAATCTATTTTGTTCCAAATTATTACTAAGTGGGTGTTATTATTATCTTACCAATCGATGATAAAATCAATCCATTTGTCCTCTTATTTTTTTTACCTGTACATTGTGAATTTCATACATTCCACATTTTAAACTTACACCGTTTCGCCACAGTTTAATGATGATGAAAAACTGATTAGTTTAAAGAGTAATTTCTTTTAATTTTCAACAAAGGTGGTGTGCTGGGTGAATTCTGGATACATTCAGAGAAAGACATTTTCAAAGGTGACTTCATTTGCCGAACTTCCCCATTTTATTGAGATACAAAGAAAGTCATTTGACCTATTTTTACAAGCGAATATTTCCCCCCAAGAACGGAAAAGGCAAGGTTTGCAAGAAGTTTTCACCGAAATTTTTCCTATACAGGATTTTACCGGGAAACTCATGCTGGAGTTTATCGATTATCGTTTGGATAGGCCAGTATTCTCGGTTCGTGAATGTAAAGATAGAGGTCGGACATATGCTGCCCCATTATTTGCTCGAGTTCGATTGATTAACCGCGAAACCAATGAAATAAAAGAACAAGATGTATATATGGGTGAAATTCCACTCATGACTGATAAGGGGACTTTTGTGGTGAATGGAGCGGAACGGGTTGTAGTAACGCAGCTCATCCGATCTCCAGGGATATTTTTTACTAAAGAAGTGACACCAACTGGAAAAGTGGAATATGGTTTTAAGATCATTCCCAACCGTGGTGCCTGGTTAGAATTTGGAATTGACCCAGGAGAAATTCTCTTTGTTCGTGTCGATAAAAGGCGCAAGATCAATGCTATGACTTTGATCAGAGCTTTGGGATTTTCAAACGACGAGGAAATCCTCGAACTGTTCGATAATCATTCTTACATCCAAGCCACCCTGGAAAGAGAAACAACTTCAAACCCCAAAGAAGCGGTCATGGAAATTTTCCGGCGACTTCGTCCCAGTGAGCCACCAACCGAAGAAAATACTCGAGATTTTATGAGATATTTGTTCTTTGATCCCCGTCGTTATGACCTTGGTGAGGTGGGACGATATAAACTGAATAATAAACTAAAATTGGAAGAACGCATTGTCCGAATTGAAGAGTTTGTTGGAGCTGAGGATATTATTCTTGACCATGAAGAACATCAATGTCTTCGCAATCAAGCAGCTATCGATGAAAATAATCCTTCCCGATATGAAATTCTCCTTCGTAAAGGAGACAAAATTGGTCGGCAATTAGCTCGAACCTTAGAAGAGCTTAACCAGGAATACAATATCGAATTTATACGAGTGTATAACGACGAAGATCAGGTCATAAAAGTATTTATTGAACGCGAAGATGAATTGGAGTTGGTTGGCGACGAGTTGGAGGGCAGATCGATAAGTCAGGATGTGCTTCAACCGGAGACCGGAGAAACCCTCCTTAAAAAAGGCGATATGGTGACCTTAGAGGCCTTAAGGACCCTAAGGGTTCATGGTATAGAAAAAATTTGGGTGGAAAAGGGACGGATTTTGAGTCAAGCCGATGTAGTTGGGGGCATTCGCTATCTCCTCAACTTGTTGAACGGTGTTGGCTATGATGATGACATTGACCACCTGGGAAATCGACGAGCTCGACCGGTGGGAGAGCTCCTACAAAATCAATTTAGAACTGGGTTGCTGCGAGTTGAAAAGGTCATTCGAGAAAAAATGACCATCCAACCCGACACCGATTCAGCTACTCCTCAAAACCTGATTAATGTTCGTCCAGTGGTAGCCGCTATCAAGGAATTTTTAGGAAGCAGTCCTCTTTCCCAGTTTATGGATCAAATCAATCCACTTTCGGAAATAACCCATAAAAGACGGTTAAGTGCTTTAGGACCTGGAGGTTTGAGCCGTGAACGAGCAGGTTTTGAAGTTCGTGATGTCCATTATACCCATTATGGGCGGATGTGTCCGATAGAAACTCCCGAAGGACCCAACATTGGCTTGATTACCTCTCTATGTATCTATGCCAAGATCAATGAGTATGGCTTTATTGTGACACCCTATTTAAAAGTTGAAAATCGACATTTGACCGATGAAATTAGGTATCTTTCTGCTGATGAAGAAGACCGTTATCATATTGCGCCTTCCGATGCTGTTATCGATGAGAACGGGATGATACGCGATGAAAACGTCGTAGTTCGTTTCCGTTCGAAAATTGTTGAGGTAGAAAGCAGAAAAGTTGATTTTATTGATGTTTCGCCTCAACAGATCATCAGTGCTTCAGCGTCACTCATTCCATTTTTAGAGCACAATGATGCCAACCGAGCTCTGATGGGAACCAACATGCAACGACAAGCGGTTCCTCTTTTGGTTTCCAAGCCCCCTCTTATTGGGACGGGCATGGAATACAAAGTCGCTCAGGATTCAGGTGCTACAGTTGTTAGCCGAAATAGTGGAGTAGTTAAGCAAGTCGATTCAGTTTTTATTGAAATTGAAAATGATGATGGTGATATTGATCTCTATGAATTGGAAAAATTTCAGCGGTCCAACCAAAGTACCTGTATCAACCAAAAACCGATCGTTCGAGTTGGGCAGTATGTTGAGGCTGGACAGATTATTGCTGATGGGCCTTGTACTTCAATGGGTGAGATTGCTTTAGGGAGAAATGTCTTAGTAGCTTTCATGCCCTGGGAAGGAGAGAACTTCGAAGATGCCATTCTGATTAGCGAACGATTGGTTAAAGAAGAAGTTTTCACGTCAGTTCATATTGAAGAATATGAAATCGAAGCCCGAGACACCAAGTTAGGTCCAGAGGAAATTACTCGTGACATTCCCAATTTAGGAGATGATATTCTTCGGAATCTAGACGATGAAGGAATTATCCGAGTTGGAGCTGATGTAAAACCAGGAGATATCTTGGTAGGGAAGGTTACTCCCAAGGGAGAAACCGAGCTTACCCCCGAAGAGCGATTACTTCGGGCAATATTTGGAGAAAAAGCCCGAGAAGTTCGAGATACATCCCTTCGGGTTCCCCATGGAGAATATGGGAAAGTTATTGATGTTAAAGTATTTTCTCGAGAAAACGATGATGAACTGGCACCAGGAGTCAATAAACTGGTTAAGGTGTTTGTCGCCCAGAAAAGAAAAATTACCGTTGGCGATAAAATGGCTGGTCGTCATGGAAATAAAGGAGTTATAGCCAGGATTCTTGCTGAGGAGGACATGCCCTTCCTTCCCGATGGAACACCGGTTGACATTGTTCTCAATCCACTGGGAGTTCCTTCTCGAATGAATATTGGGCAGATTTTAGAGACTCACTTGGGTTGGGTTGCCAATAAAGAACGGATGTTTATTGCCAGTGCTCCTTTCGATGGAGCGAAAGAATCGGAGATTTTAGAAGCCTTGAAAGATGTAACCATCAGTCAAGAAAACCGTTATCCGGTTTTTGCTTTTGACGACAGGATATCGCCGGAGTTTAATCTTCTCCCCCATGGAAAAGTGATCCTTTTCGATGGAAGAACTGGTGAACCTTTCGACAATGAAGTGACAGTTGGATACATATATATGATGAAACTTGCTCACCTGGTTGAAACCAAGATTCATGCACGTTCAACTGGACCGTACTCTTTAGTTACCCAACAGCCGTTGGGAGGTAAAGCCCAATTTGGCGGGCAGCGTTTTGGAGAAATGGAAGTATGGGCACTGGAAGGATACGGAGCTGCCTATACTTTACAAGAAATTCTGACAGTGAAATCCGACGATATTGTCGGAAGAGTAAAAGCTTATGAAGCAATTGTCAAAGGTCAAAATGTGCTCAAGCCGTCGGTTCCCGAATCATTTAAAGTATTGGTTAAGGAATTGCAAAGCTTGTGTCTCGATGTGAAAGTGTTTGATTCCAGGAAAAAGGAAATTTCCATCGAACAGATGGAAGATGCCGATGATGATATACCTGGATTAGGAGTTAATCTGCAGGGACGAGAGAAAAAATAAAAGAAGGGGGAAAAACCCTTGATAGATGTCAATGATCTTGGAGCTATGCAAATTGGTTTATCTTCTCCCGAGCAAATCCGTAAATGGTCTCGAGGAGAAGTAAAAAAACCCGAAACCATTAATTATCGGACCCTCAAACCGGAAAAAGACGGTTTGTTCTGTGAGAAGATTTTTGGTCCAACCAAAGACTGGGAATGTTATTGCGGAAAGTATAAAAGAATTCGTCATAAAGGAGTGGTCTGTGACCGTTGTGGAGTTGAAATCACTCGATCTTCGGTTAGAAGAGCCCGTCTGGGACATATCGAATTAGCTGCTCCGGTTTCGCACATTTGGTATTTTAAAAGTATTCCCAGTAAAATGGCTCTCCTTTTGGGTGTTCTTCCCAAAAACCTGGAGAAAGTTCTCTATTTTGCCTCAGGAAGAAAAAAAGAAGACTGCTATAAAGTTATTGAACCGGGTTCGACCGATCTTGAACCAGAAACTGTTATACGAGACACCGAATACCGGATCCATCAAAAGTATGATCCGAACTTTAAAGCCGAGACCGCTCATCGGATTACCGAAGTCCACAGTCTTCCCTTTTCGGTTGGCGATGAACTCTCCACCAAGGAATTGACTCGGTTTCGTACAAAATACAAAGAGAGTTTTACGATAGAAGAATTAGAAAATAATCGCTATGAAGTGATCGATGTTCGGGTTTTTCCTTACCAACGGGATGAAGAAATTTCCGAATCGGAAGTTTATCAATTGCGTGAGGTGTATGGCGACCTCTTTGAAGAAGAAATCTTGACCGATACTGCTGAGGAACCTTGCTATCTGGTTATCGATCCCGGATCAACTGGTTTAAAGAAAGCCCAAATGATATTAGAAACCGAAGCGAAATTGCTTCCCCAATATGATACCGAATTTAAAAGCGGCGTTGGAGCCGAAGCAGTCAGAGAGATTCTTAGAACTTTGGATGTTCAGACTCTGGCTCGAAGTTTGCGGAAAGAACTCAAAGAAGCAACCGGTCAAAAGGCGAAGAAAATCATCAAGAGATTACAAGTCGTCGAATCCTTTTGTAAATCAGGAAATCGACCGGAGTGGATGATATTGGAAGTGGTTCCGGTACTTCCGCCCGATTTGCGTCCCATGGTCCAGTTAGATGGTGGTCGGTTTGCAACCTCCGATTTGAATGACCTCTATCGGAGAGTGATTAACCGAAACAATCGTTTGAAAAGATTGCTACAGCTTGGAGCCCCTGACATTATAGTAAAAAATGAAAAACGCATGCTTCAGGAAGCCGTTGATGCATTATTTGATAATGGACGGAGAGGACGTCCGGTATTAGGACCGGGCAATCGCCCGCTTAAATCACTCAGCGATATGTTGCGAGGAAAGAAAGGTCGTTTTCGCCAAAATTTATTAGGGAAAAGGGTTGATTATTCCGGTCGTTCGGTTATCGTTGCCGGACCTCAGTTGAATTTCGATCAATGCGGACTTCCCAAGAAAATGGCATTAGAACTATTTAAGCCTTTTATTATGAAAGGTTTAGTTGATAAAGGTCATGCTCATAATATTAAAAGTGCCAAAAGAATGGTAGAGAAAACCCGCGATGAAGTTTGGGAGGTATTAGAAGAAGTTATTGCTGAGCATCCAGTTCTCCTGAACCGAGCACCAACCCTTCACCGGTTGAGCGTTCAAGCCTTTCAACCAGTGCTGGTAGAAGGCAATGCCATTCATATTCATCCTATGGTTTGTCCAGCTTTTAACGCCGATTTCGATGGTGATCAGATGGCAGTTCATGTTCCGCTTTCTGCAGAAGCTCAAGCTGAATCGGAAATTTTGATGCTTTCTTCTCACAATATCCTTTCTCCGGCATCAGGTCGACCGATAGCAGTACCAACTCAAGATATGGTGTTAGGCTGTTACTACCTAACTTTGATGAAAAAAGTATCCAAAGGAACAATTCTGAAGCGATATCTCGATATGGATGAAGCACTCCTGGCTTTTGAATACAAACAAGTCGATCTTCATGAGCCGATTTTCATCCGGGAAGTTCAGGAGAAAGACTCTAATGTAGCTATGACGACAATTGGTCGAGTTATTTTTAATCAGGTTCTTCCTCAGGGGATGCCCTATTACAATGATCCGATGACCAAAAAGAAACTATCGGATATCGTTGATTTATGTTTTAGAAAATTTGGAAACCAAATCACTGTTGAAACCCTTGACCGAATTAAAAGATTGGGTTTTCGTTATGCCACCCAATCGGGAACCAGTATCGGGGTTGTAGATTTGGAAATCCCAGAAAAAAAATTCTTAATCATTGAGGATGCTACTCAGCGAGTTGGCGATACCAACGACCATTATAACGAAGGTCTGATTACCGGAGAAGAGCGAGAGCAGTCGGTTATCGATATTTGGACCGATGCTTCCAACAAAGTAGCTGAGGCTATTTTGGAATTACTGGATGATTTTAATCCCGTGAATATGATGGCAAAATCAGGTGCTCGAGGGAGTATTCGACAGATCAGCCAGCTAGCAGGAATGCGAGGATTGATGGCTGATCCTTCTGGTCGAATTATTGAATATCCAATTCGAGCGAACTTCCGTGAGGGTTTAGGGGTATTAGAATACTTTATATCTACCCATGGCGCTCGGAAAGGGTTAGCTGACACGGCACTAAGAACGGCGAAATCAGGTTATCTTACTCGGAGGCTGGTCGATGTATCTCAAGACATGATTGTTCGAGAGATTGATTGTGGAACTGATGACGGAATAATTATTGGAGACTTAAAAGACGAAAACGATAACATTATTGAATATTTTGAAGAAAGAGTTTTAGGCCGGATGATTCTCAATGATGTTTATGTTCCCGGAACTGATCAGCTTCTACTGGCTGCCGGTGAAGAAATTAATGAGGATGTTATTCAGAAACTTCAGGAACATAAAATCCGAGAATTGAAAATTCGGTCAGTTCTTACTTGTAAAGCTCGGTATGGAGTCTGTGCAAAATGTTATGGAAGGAACTTGGCGACTGGTAAAATAGTTGATATTGGGGAGTCGGTTGGAATTCTTGCCGCCCAATCAATCGGTGAACCAGGCACCCAGCTAACTATGAGAACCTTTCATACCGGAGGGATTCGAATTGCGGGGGAAGACATTACCCAAGGTCTCCCACGAGTAGAGCAGCTATTTGAAGTTCGGAAACCAAAAAAAGCCGCTATTCTATCCGATGTCGATGGAGAAGTAGAAAAGATTGAAACCATTGGAAACCGAAGAAAAATTATTGTTCATCCTGATGACGATGAAGCCGATCAATCGGCCCGGGCTTATTTAGTTCCACCTGATATTCGGATTAAGGTTAATGAAAATGCTCAGGTTAAAGCGGGTGATCGTTTGACCTTAGGCCCGATTAATCCTCGTGATATCCTTCGTATCAAGGGAATAAGAGAGGTTCAAAGTCATCTGGTAGAAGAAATTCAATCGGTTTACCTATCACAAGGTGTAAACATCAACGATAAACACATCGAAACCATTGTTCGACAAATTGCTCGTCTGAATAAGGTTATGGTTGAGAATTCCGGTGATACCGAACTCCTCTCCGGTGAGTTGGTTCATATTGAAGATTTTGAGCAAGAAAATAGTCGAATTAATGAAGAAAACCGATTGGTTTTAGAAAAAGCACTCTCGCTTTTTGAAGGGTTCACCTTACGAGAACCGGCTTTTGATATTTCGGGTGAAGCGATTGTACAAAAAGGAGAAGCAATTGACGAAGAGAAGCTAAGGGTTATTTTATCTACCGATTGCAAGCCTTTTTATATAGTTAATAAAGATCAGACACCTTACAAAATGATTCGAGGCTACCGGTCGTTAAAAGCTGAATTGAAAGACCAAGTGAGCGTCGATGACATTCTTGATCAAAATGGAACGGTTTTGGTCAAAGCCGGTGATGTTATTAGCGAGCAGAAGGTTGAACATATAGCTGACTTAGGTCCGGTTATTCTGCGAACCCGAGAGAAGTCAACCTGGGATAAACTGAAAGGTGCAATTTTAGCTGAAGATGTGACCGATTTGAAAACCGGAGAAGTAATTCTCACCGCCAATACAAAAGTTGAAGCCCATCATCAAGACCTGATTGAAGGTCATAATATCGATCGGATTGTAATCTGGAAAAATATTGAGACCTTCCAAATTAAAGAAAGTTTAATTCGAGAATTACGTGAGGAGATTCTTGGGAAAGAAGTGGAAAAGGACATCATTAGTCCGAAAAGCGGTGATTTGATCATAGCCTCTGGTCAGCAAATAAGCCGGGCAGTGGCACGGCGTTTGGTCATGGATGATGTTAAAGAAGTCAAACTGGGCGATGGACGTTTCTTTTCAATAGAAGGACGATTAAGTGAACTTTTAGAACGAGAAGTCGTAGGGAAAGTCGCAGCACAAGATATTTCCATAGAAGAGAATGGCTCTATACTGATCAAAGCAGGACAAACTATCGATCGTGATGGAGTAATCAAAATTGCTGACGATAATGTCGAGTATTTATTGATACGAGAAGCGGACGCCGAAACTGAAACCAGAAGTTTGGTTGAAAATTTAGTCTATTTAGCAGGTACCAAACAGGTAGCAACCGGGAGACCAGTCGTTCTGGGAATCACCAAAGCCTCTTTAGCCACTGAGAGCTTTTTATCGGCATCTTCTTTCCAACAGACGACTCACGTTTTGGCGGATTCAGCAATAAAAGGAAAAGTTGATGAACTGGTTGGATTAAAAGAAAATGTAATAATCGGTAAGATTATCCCAGCTGGAACTGGTTTTCCAGAATATCGGAAGGTGAAGTTAGAGACCGAAGAACACATGGAAGATTCAAGCGAATTGGCTTTTCACGGAGACCAAAGTGTTGATCTTCGTGAACTGATGAATTATGAAGAAGAAATCGATATCGAAGAAATTCTTCATCCTCATCAAAACAAAACTGAAGATGAGGAAATAGACGAGGATCCTGAAGAGTTTGGCCATTTTGAAAGTCAAATCGATAGCGATAAAGATGAAGAAGAGAGTAATTTTGACGATTAAAAAAAAGGAGAAAAAAGTGGGAGCGATAAACTCCCACTTTTTTTAATCAAATACTGAAACTCCCAGTTGACATTCAATTTTAATGCTGATAAAATTGCTCCGTTGCACTTAGGGGTACTATTGTAAAGTCCGATAGTATAAAGAAATAGGAAAAAATATAAGGAAATAAATATATTCAACTCATGAGAGCAAGATATTAAGAAGGAGGAACGATATGCCAACCATAAACCAGTTGGTTCGAAAAGGCAGAAAACAGCCTAAGAAGAAAAGCAGTGCTCCTGCTTTGAAATGTTCTCC
Organism: Candidatus Atribacteria bacterium ADurb.Bin276; assembly: GCA_002069605.1. Lineage (NCBI taxonomy): Bacteria > Pseudomonadati > Atribacterota > Atribacteria > Atribacterales > Atribacteraceae > Atribacter > Candidatus Atribacter allofermentans. The sequence continues at coordinate 4,115 of MWBQ01000209.1, read as the reverse complement.
TCAAAAACGAGGAGTGTGCACCCGAGTTTGGACAATAACACCTAAGAAACCCAACTCGGCATTGCGGAAGGTTGCTCGTGTGCGTTTGACCAATGGAATTGAAGTAACCGCCTATATTCCTGGAATAGGACATAATCTTCAAGAACATTCCTTGGTCCTTATCCGTGGTGGTCGTGTGAAAGATCTTCCCGGCGTGAGATACCATATTATTCGTGGAACGCTTGATACGGCTGGTGTTGAGAATCGCAAACAAAGCCGTTCAAAATACGGAGCGAAAAGACCGAAATCATAAGGAGCGTGAAGGGTTTTGCCGAGAAAAGGTCCGGTTTCAAAAAGAGAAATCCAACCAGATCCAGTATATAACAGTGTTGATGTTGCACGGTTGATGAACAAGGTCATGATAAAAGGAAAAAAGAGTGTTTCAGAACAAATTGTTTATGGTGCTTTTGAGATAGTTCGTGAGAAATCAAAACGTGATCCATTAGAAGTATTTTCTCAAGCACTGAATAATGTAATGCCATTGGTTGAAGTGAGAGCACGACGGGTTGGTGGAGCCAACTACCAGGTGCCGATGGAAGTTCGTCCCGAACGGAGCAAAAGCCTTGGTATTCGATGGCTGGTTAATTATAGCCGACAACGAGCAGGAAGAACTATGACTGAGAAGTTAGCCAATGAAATTATTGATGCTGCTAACGGAGCGGGGGCATCGTCTAAGAAAAGAGAAGATACTCATCGCATGGCAGAAGCCAATAAAGCATTTGCTCATTATCGGTGGTTTTAAGAAAGGGGCTTCATTTTTTGAATAGCAATCTGAATCAGGGACAAGAATTCGAACAATTGAATATAGAAAGAGTTAGAAACATAGGGATTATGGCTCATATTGATGCCGGAAAAACAACGGTCAGTGAGCGTATATTGTTTTTTACCCGAAAAATTCACCGGGTAGGAGAAGTCCATGAGGGTATGGCAACTATGGATTTTCTTCCCCAGGAGCAAGAAAGAGGAATCACCATCAGCTCAGCGGTGACCACTTGTTTTTGGAATAATGCTCGGATAAATATTATCGATACGCCAGGCCACGTGGACTTTACTGTTGAAGTAGAGAGAAGCCTCCGGGTGTTAGATGGGGCAGTTGCGGTGTTTTGTGGAGTTGGCGGTGTAGAGCCACAATCAGAAACAGTTTGGCACCAAGCAGACCATTACCGGATTCCTCGGATAGCATTTATTAATAAATTAGATCGGGTTGGTGCTGATTTTTTTGCGGTTGTCAATGCTATCCGTAAAAAATTGAATGCCAACGCTCATCCGATTCAAATTCCTATCGGAAAAGAAAGTGATTTTATTGGTGTTATTGATCTGATCGAAATGAAAGCCTTTACATATAGAAAAGACAGTGATGGGATGGAATTTGACTGGGTAGATGTTCCAGATTCTTATCGGAAAGAAGCTTTGATCTATCGAGATAAGCTCCTGGAAGCAATATCGGAGATCGATGAGAACATCATGCAAAAATATCTGGATGGAGATGAGATAAATCCCCAAGAAATACGTCAAGCTATTCGTAAAGGAACAACCACCGGGAAATTCATACCAGTATTAGGCGGCTCGGCTCTTCGAAATAAATGTATTCAGCCTCTTTTAGATGCAGTGGTTTGGTATCTTCCATCCCCACTCGATCTGCCGCCAGTTGAAGGAAAAAATCCGAAAACCAATGAAATCGAAAAGCGGCTTCCCATGAAGAAAGAGCCTTTTTCGGGTTTGGTTTTTAAAATAAGCATGGATCCCCACGCGGGGAAAATTTCTTTTTTCCGTGTCTATTCTGGTCAACTGCAAAGCGGTACTTATGTATACAACAGTAATAAAGGAGCAAAGGAACGAGTAAGTCGAATTTTGATCATTCATGCGAATCGACGGGAAGATGTTCAAGCGGTAAAAGCTGGAGACTTGTGTGGTATTGTAGGATTGCGAAATGCAGCCACCGGCGATACCCTCTGTGAGGAACGTTATCCTATTGTTTTAGAAACGTTGGTGTTTCCTGAACCAGTAATCGAAGTAGCAATAGAGCCCAAAACTCGTGCCGATCAAGAAAAACTTGGTTTAGCCTTATCAAAATTAGCCGAAGAAGATCCAACTTTTAAAGTTAAAACTGATGAAGAAACCGGTCAAACGTTGATTTCGGGAATGGGGGAGTTACATCTTGAAATCATCATCGATCGTCTTTTACGAGAGTTTAAAGTCGAAGCCAATGTGGGTCGACCGCAAGTTGCTTATCGAGAAACAATCCGGAAAAGTGGGCGAGGAGAGGGACGTTATGTTCGTCAAACCGGTGGAAGAGGACAGTACGGACACGTTGTTTTAGAGATCGAACCTTGTGATGATAATTTTGTTTTTGAAGATAAAATTGTTGGTGGGGCAATACCAAGAGAATATATTCCTTCGGTTCAAGCCGGAGTAAAAGAATCACTGGATAATGGAGTTATTGCTGGTTACCCGGTTATGAACATTCGGGTTCGTTTAATTGATGGTTCCTATCACCCGGTAGACTCTTCCGATATTGCCTTTAAGATTGCTGGATCTCTGGCCTTGCGAGATGCCATAAAAAAATCTCAACCGATACTTTTGGAACCGGTTATGAAGGTGCAAATCATTACTCCCAAAGACTATCTGGGTGATGTTATTGGGGATATGAGTGCACGAAGGGGTAAAATTGAAGGTATCGAAAGCAAAGGAGAATTACAGGTTATCAATGCCCAGGCTCCTTTAGCTTCGCTTTTTGGTTATGCGACAGCCCTTCGTTCGGTTACCCAGGGTAGGGCTACTTATACTATGCAGTTTTCTCATTATGATGAAGTTCCTGAGAATATGATGAAAGAAATTATTGATAAATTGAGTTAAGAAAGAGGAGGATACCTATGGCGAAACAAAAGTTTGAACGATCTAAACCCCACGTCAACGTTGGAACCATCGGTCACGTTGACCACGGGAAAACGACTCTCACCGCTGCCATCACCGAGACCCTCTCCAAACTGGGGATGGCGAGTTTTATTCCCTTTGAACAGATTGACAAGGCTCCTGAAGAACGAGAGCGGGGCATCACCATCGCCATCTCTCATGTGGAATACCAGACCGAGAAACGGCACTACGCCCACATCGACTGCCCTGGCCATGCTGACTATGTCAAGAACATGATCACCGGTGCCGCCCAGATGGATGGTGCCATCCTGGTGGTTTCAGCTGCTGACGGCCCCATGCCTCAGACCCGGGAACACATTCTGCTCGCCCGTCAGGTGGGAGTCCCCTATATCCTGGTCTACCTGAACAAGATCGACATGGTCGATGACCCGGAACTCTTGGAACTGGTGGAAATGGAAGTCCGCGATCTCCTCAACCGCTATGAGTTCCCCGGCGACGATATCCCCATCATCAAAGGCAGTGCCTTGAAAGCCTTAGAATGTGGCTGCGGCAAACGGGACTGTGAGTGGTGTAAGAGTGTCTGGGAACTGATGGATGCCCTGGATAGCTATATCCCTGATCCCCAGCGGGAACTGGATAAACCTTTCCTCATGTCGGTCGAAGACGTCTTCACCATCACCGGTCGAGGGACCGTGGTCACCGGCCGAGTGGAACGAGGCGTCCTCCATCTCGGAGATCAGATTGAAATCGTCGGTCTCTCCCATGACATCAAAAAGACCGTGGTCACTGGCATTGAAATGTTCCGCAAGCTCCTCGATGAAGCCCAGGCGGGTGACAATATCGGGGTGCTCCTCCGTGGCACCGAGAAGAAAGAAGTGGAACGGGGTCAGGTCTTGGCTATTCCCGGATCGATTACTCCCCACACTGTTTTTAAAGGTCGGGTCTACGTCCTCACCAAAGAAGAAGGTGGTCGTCACACTCCCTTCTTCAACGGCTATCGTCCCCAGTTCTATTTCCGGACGACCGATGTCACCGGTGAGATCAAGCTTGCCCAAGGTGTGGAGATGATCATGCCTGGAGACAATGCTGACCTCGATGTCAAACTCATCTACCCTATTGCGATGGAGAAAGGTCTCCGTTTTGCCATCCGTGAAGGTGGTCGTACCGTCGGAGCCGGAGTAGTAACCGATATTATCGGGTAA